>CALETF010000164.1 GCA_937920005.1 uncultured Candidatus Altimarinota bacterium | reverse complement strand
GAGTTTTAACTATACAAAAAACTCTCTCGAAAATAATCGTGAAATTGGTGTCTTTATGACATGAGAAGGCGTAAAAGGTATCTCACAATCATTTGAATCTGATTGGAAACAATCAGAAGTTGCTCTCAGGTAAAAATCATTACTATAATCGTATGTTGCGCAAAATAGCACTTCCCCTTCTCTGAATTATTGCTGGTGTAGGTCTCTTTTTTTGGTGGCTCAGCTATTGGCCTGCACAAGTCACTATTCCTGATGGTGGAGCGGATTTGCTCTGGAGATCGATACAGAAAAAAGAGAATGGATGGGAACGAGGCGTTAGCAGTAAAAAAGGTGATTTCATGAGTTATCAGGAAGGGAAAATCGTCCTCTATGGTCAAGGAAAACAACCAAAGATTTCCACGGAAGAAAATAAAAAAACCATCAAAATAGAAGATGGTGTATGGATTATTCGATCACTCGATCAATCTCAAAAAATAGACATAAATGCAAGTTCTACACAAGTCACTCTGCAAGGAGTTGGTGGGGTATTTCTTGATATAAACCAAAAACTGATTGCCAATTTCGATGCCGATATAACTGTATGAACAAAAAAACTTCTTCCGTCTTTTCTTTCACGAGACGGGAAGCAAGAATTTTTTGATATTGTAGAGCAGAAAGACTTAATACCGTCTGATTTATGGCTTGTATATGCGACTTTTTTCCCTCGCGATCAAGCCAAAGTACTCTGAAATATTTCCAAGAAATTTCTCGATACCATGATACGAACCCTGATTGATCGAGAACCAGAATCAGCTGAAGAGGGAATTTTTAAGAGAGATGTGCGTGTCAGAAATGCTCTCGATGAAATACGTTCAATTATTGCAAAAATAGATAACGGCGACTCCTGCGGTGTTGATCGTTCGTCCTGTTTTACATTTTTATCTGATATTTTGGCACGCGAGAAACAACGTTTCCCTGAAGTATTTCTCCCACTTGAGCATGCCATACAAGCATGGATGCAATTAGATACTGATGTTCAAGAAACTGGATATTCATGGGCAAATATATTTCGTGCGTATCATACGCAGCTCATAAAATGAGACGCGCGTGCGAGAGTGATCCGTGATAAATCAATTCTTGATATGATCAAATCTGGTTCAACAACTTCGAGTATTGAAACCTGGGAATATTTGACACAGATGCTTGCAGGTCAAAAGCTCGGAAGTGCGTATTCACTGCAAATTGTTCGAGAGATGATACGAATAGGGGATGTGCTTCAGCGATCAAATGAGATATCAGATGATACTCGAAAAGAACTCACAAAAAGCGCTGTTGATTCTCTCTCGAATCTCAAAACGATTCTCGAGAATACCTATTTTACCAAGAAAGAATACTGGTTTGTCCTCCGTACTGATCTCGTTGATAGCGAAGGAAATGCTATCAAAAATCAGGTCTTCATCGCTGACCTCCAAGAACTCATCAAACAAATAGATAGTTCTGGACTTATTCTCGCTTCAGCTCAAACAGAGAGTAATCTGCCAGTGATACGTGCTCAGCTTGTGTGGTTTAACTGTATTTTCTCAAAAAATGAAGAGTATGTTACTAATCCTCGTATCTGTCGTACAACCAAAGCAGAAGTAAAAAAATAACTGCGTGACAGAAGAGAGTTTTCCGCTATACTCCCACCGTTTAATTTATCTTATTATGGCAAAAATTCGTATTACTTGGGTTCAGATCATGGCTGTCTTGGCACTCTTTGGTATACTCCTCGGTGTCGTCGGAACAGCGTGACTCTCTATGCTTCCAACAGATGCTTCAGTGAATGTCGCTCCAGCCCCAACTGTTTCGGCAGAAGTTAATTCCTAAGGTTTCCGTATGATACAAAAAATCTGACGTTTTTTGAGCCTATGTTTTATAGGTTTTCTTCCATGGTCTGTCGCGCTCTCAGTTTTGGGAACAGAACGATTATGATTTGAGTGGATGCGCTTCTCAAAGGAAATAGCACTTTTTGGTTTCGCATGTCTCCTCGTTATCGATATAATTCAAAAAAAGAGAAAAATTCGTCTCGACAGTATCGATATATTTATCGGTTTGTATCTTATTTCTCTCCTGGTTATTAGTCTCCTAAAAGGAACTACTCTCGAGGGAATTATTTATGGACTGCGGTATGATACAGAGTTTTTGATTGCTTTTGTGCTCATGAGAAGAGCCTTTGTATTTTGGAATCTGAGCTTCCGAGAGCTCGCTCGTGTTTTCATTGTTTCTGGGGGATTTATGCTTTTTGTGAGCCTCCTTATCCGATATGTTTTTGGAGAAACTATTTTGACCGTTTTGGGTTTTGGTGGTCAAGTCAGTGTCTGGGATGGTTCCGGTCCTCCACCTATTTATCACGGTATTCCTGGTGCCGCTGTTGTGCGATTTCAGGGGATGCTGGAGGGGCCGAATCAAATGGCTTTTTTCTTGCTCGTTTATCTCGGAACGTATATCACTTTATTTTTCCGATACAAAAAATATCGATTTATTAATAGTGTCATTGTCCTCCTTCTTGTCTTCCTCCTGACACAGACCTATAGTCGAAGTGGATTATTAGGTTTGCTCGTGGGATCTACTTTTCTCATAGCGTCGTATTTGATTCAAAAGGTTCGTATTCTCAGAACTGATTTTTCTTGGAAAAAAATTGCTTGGAAAAAAATCATCACCACACTCGTGCTCGTATGTGTCGGCGGTATCATTGTCTTGTTCCAATTTGGACCAAAATTCACAGAAATTATCACAAGAAAATGATCAACCTCCGCTCATTTTGAGCGTATGTACATAGGCTATGTTCGATTTCTTGAAGAACCATTTGGGCATGGCCTTGGTCAGGCTGGTCCAGCGAGTCGCGCGGTTGCAGAGGTCAATCAAAAACCTATACCGACAGAGAGCCTCGATGGTGAGATGAAGAGATTGGCTGATTTTTTCTCTGAAAGAAATAAGGATTTTGTTTTTAATACAGAGCACTATTACATCCCAGAGAGCTGGTATATTCAGCAACTCATAGAAGGAGGTATGGTAGGTTTTTTCTTCTTTATCTGTTGTTTTGTGGCGATTATTTTTTCTCTTAAAAAATATCCAGTTATCATAGCAACTCTTTTAGGAGTGCTCGTGATGAATACTTTTCTCCATTCTTTTGAATCAGTACATACAGCTTTGGTCTTATTCTTGATTCTTGCAAGTTTGTTGCAGAGAAGCTAGGCCAAACATCGACCTTGTTCCTGGAGTGCTTTTTTGAAAAGAATAAGAGCTTGTTGTCTTTTTGTAATTGGAACATGTATTTCTGGGTTTTGAGACCTCGTATGATGTGCTTGACGTCGTTCACGATAAGGAGTCTCTTGCAATGGTAAACTGTAGTAATTTGTTAAAAACGTTTTAATGAGCTTTAAATCAGATTCGAATTCATCTTTCCCATGAGGAATCTTGAGAGAGATTTCGACACCGTCTCGGAGTACTACAATATAGTTTCACCATCCTGGCAAAAATCGTATCTGAAAATCTCAGAATTGATATTGGCTAGGGAGTACCATTTTTTCTCTTGCGCCATGGAGAATATCATAAGAAAAAGTCTCAACATTCTGAGTAGAGAGGGAAAGTATATGAATAACTCTTTTTGCTCTCTTGAGGGCAGTGTAATGAGCTTCGAGGTGCTCTGGGATTTCACTCGGGATAACTATTGCGTCGGAGTAGTCCTTAAAGGTGGTGTTCGTGGCCATCAAAAATAAGGGTGAAAAAATAAAAAATATTTGTTGCAATATAATACAAAAATCAATATGTCAAATTAATAGAAGAAAAAAATAAAAAAATCTCTATACTGTGCTCATGAAAATCGCAATTGTTCACGAAATGCTTATCAAGCTCTGAGGCGCAGAAAGAGTGCTTCTTGAGCTCATGAAAATGTATCCAGAAGCAGATGTTTTTACACTCATGTATGACTCGAGCAAAGTAGGCTCTGTCTTCCCAAAAAATCGTATCTGGTGTAATACACCGGCTCAGACACTTTTTTCACTCACAGGAAAACCGCGTCTTTCTCTCCCTTTGATGCCAGCTTCAGTGAAGAAAATAGATCTCACTGGTTATGATCTCGTTCTCTCGAGCTCTTCTGGTTTTGCTCATGGTGTTTTGCTCGATACTGCTCGACCCTATGCGACGCATATTTGTTATTGTCACTCACCAGCACGCTACCTCTGGGATGCAACAGAAGAAGTGCAGAAAGAAATAGGAGTCGTCGCTGATGATCAAAAGAAAAACAATTTTCTCCAAACACTCAAAGTATCTCTCGGAGGTCCTCTCGTAAAAAATCTCTTTGATCGTCTGCGTGCCTGGGACAAAGAAGCTGCGAAACGGCCACATCTCTATATAGCCAATAGTGCTGAGGTGCATAAACGTATCACAGCATACTATCAGAGAGATTCCCTTATTCTCTGGCCTCCAGTAGAGACATCGCAGTTTTGTCTCTGACCAATTCCAGTTTCACAGAGGCAGTATTATGTTGTGACGAGTGCGTTGACTCCATTTAAGCATGTCGATAGAGTGATTCGTGTTATGACCAAACTGGGTTTACCGCTCAAAATCATCGGCGATGGTGCTCAAAAATCTGAGCTTCAGAAAATCGCAGGGAAAAATGTGGAATTCCTCTGAAGAATATCAGATGAAGAAGTGATAAAAACATACACCAATGCTCGAGGCTTTCTCATGCCACAAAAAGAAGACGCAGGCATAGCGCCTCTCGAGGCGATGGCAGCTGGGGTTCCAGTCTTTGGTTTGGCACAAGGAGGATTATTGGAATCGAGTATTGATGGAGTGACTGGTCGTTTTTTTCACGAAGAAACCGATGAGAATTTTGAATCATGATTTCAGGACTTTCATCGAGAAATAGGGGAGAAGAAATATGATAATGGAGCTGTTTTTCAGGAACATGTCAAAAAATTTGATACCAAAAATTTTCGTCAAGAATTCCAGAGAATTGTTCAGGAGAATTGGAAGGGCTAAATTTTCCTTGCCTTTTTATTTTTTCGGTTATACTCACGCTTACTGTTGTATATGGGGGTTCTTAGCTCAGTCGGTAGAGCAACAGACTCTTAATCTGGCGGTCCTGGGTTCGATCCCCAGAGGACCCACCATTCAAATTCAGGAGAAATCCTGTCTATCGTGCCTCGCAAGAGGGCTTCTCACGAACCAGTGTTGGATAAGTAGCCAACCAATTATTTTCTACTTAAACAATTTTATTTATGGCTAAAAAGAAGGAAATCAAAAAAGTCGTCAAGCTTCAGATTTCTGCTGGTTCTGCCAATCCTGCACCTCCAATCGGTACAGCTTTGTGACCAACGGGTATCCAAATTGCTGACTTCTGTAAACAATTCAACGACAAAACTCGTGATCGCTCTGGTTGGACCCTTCCAACTATCATCACTATCTACGATGATCGTAGTTTCACATTTGAGACTCGCGAACCACCTATGACCAACCTCATCAAAAAGGCTATTGGTCTCGAATCTGGTTCAGCTACTTCTCACAAGGTGAAAGTTGGTAAGCTCACAAAAGCACAGATTGAGGACATTGCAAAACGCAAAATGCCTGATCTCAATGCAAATGATATTGAAGCTGCCATGATGATCGTCCGTGGATCTGCTCGATCTATGGGTGTCGAATGTGAATAGTTCAAAACCAAATGGGGCTTCGGCCCCATTTTCTGGCCCTATCGTCTAACGGCTAGGACACAGGATTCTCATTCCTGTAATTGGAGTTCGATTCTCCATAGGGTCACCAAGAAGCATCAAAAAATCCTCCGTAAGGAGGTTTTTTATTTGTCTTCATTCCGTTGAAAATATGGAGAATCGAAAGGAGAGCTTTTTGCTGCGAGCAAAAAAGAAAGACCAATGCCCTGGTCTTTCGTGCTCGAATGGACAACCACAAGTGACTGACGTGCTAATTTTCGTCAGAAATTAGCATGCAGGAACGATGGTGCCGATTCTCCATGGGGTCACCAAAAGACCTATAAACCTCTCAAATTGAGAGGTTTTTTATTGCATAATATATAAATTGTATATATTTCTTCTCAAATATATGCGATTATTACAACTTAATACACAGCTTAGTTGACATGATGATAAGTTGGAAGATTTTTTATCAAGAGAACAATTTGATGTTCTTACTCTTCAGGAAGTTTCTAGGAGAACTTTGGAAAGATTTTCGAACATATTTGACGGATATTTTGAACGTAATTTTTGCTTACAATGAGAACAATACTGAGTAGCTTTGCTAGTGAGAAAAGGTTTAGAATTATTTGATAAAAGTTTTCATCAATATTTTGGTGGAGATTGAATGACACAAAATTCTCATGTTTGAACAGAATATTCAGACTATTATTCTCGTGGTCGTTTCTGAGTCTTGAGTGCGAAAGTTCAAGGAGATAAAGGCGAAATTTTTATATGAACAAATTATTTTCCTGTTGCCTATCCAGCGCATGAAACAAATGATGACCAGAGAGAAGCAATGGCCCAACTTTTGCCTTTATTAGAAGATTTTCAAAATATTGCAGTTACTGGGGATTTTAATATAGCTCGTTCAAATAATAAAAACGATATTGTTCATCCTCTTTATTCAACTTTATGAGTTGTCTTAAGAGATAAAATTCCTCCCCATGTTGTAAATACTCTCGATCCAAAATTACATAGAGTACAGGGGCTCGAAGTAGTTTGTGACTATATATGGTCTCGATGAAACCACAGAGTTTCAAATGTCCGACTCCACGAAGGATTGAGTGATCACCAGGGTATCAGTGCGGATATTTGTGTTGAGGATTAATATTCTCCTCCAACCTGCTTCCACGACACTTCCGCATCATGGAACATGCGTAGCTGCCCGTCTTGGATAAGCCAGAAAGCGGTAGAGGTTTTTGTGAGGAGGTCTCGGTCGTGCGAGACGATGATACTGACACCATTGAAGTTTTCCAGCATCACTTTAATTGCTTCTTTTGATTGGAGGTCGAGGTGATTCGTCGGTTCATCCATGATAATGACATGGGGACGGGTGAGGAGCATTTTCGTGAGGGCGACTTTGGCACGTTCTCAACCCGAGAGAGTACCGATGGTCTGATGCCATTTCTCATTTTGGATGAGGAGGCCGCCGAGCATGGTGCGTATCTCTTGGTATTTATCGTGTCACTTGGTGAGTTCTTCCATGATGGTTGCATCGCGGTCGAGATCAGCAAGCACTTGAGAATACGAGCCGATTGTAAGTGAGGGATTTTTTATGACATCACCGGAGAGTGGTTTGATTTCTCCGAGGATGGTTTTGAGGAAGGTGGTCTTACCTGCACCATTGCGACCGATGATACCGATTTTGTCTCGCTTGGTTACGATGACATCGTAGGGGATAGAGACAATAGGGGAGTCGTAGCCTGCGGTGACTTGTTTGAGTTCCATGATTTTCTCAGGGAGGTGTGAGACGGTTTTGAGGATGATAGGTTTTACGTGTGCTTCGCTCTTTGGCTCTTCGATTCGCTCCATGCGTTCAAGCATCTTGATACGACTCTGTACGCTCGCTGCGGTACTCGCTTTATAGCGAAAACGATTGATATAGGCTTCCTGTTTTTCTATTTCTCGTTCTTGTACTTCGTAGTGCTTGAGTTGTGTCTCATAGCGTTTTTGTTTTTCGATGACGTAGGCGTCATAGTTTCAGGTATAGATATTTAGTTTCTTATCTGATATTTCCACGATTTTCTGACAGGTGTTATTGATAAAAGTCACATCGTGCGAGATGGATATAATGGCCTTTTTCCAGAGACGACAAAAGTGCTCGAGAAAGAGTATTCACTCGATATCGAGATGATTGGTTGGTTCATCGAGGATGAGGATATCCACTCCCTGGATGATAAATTTTGCCATTTGCACTTTCATCTGTTCGCCTCCTGAGAGCTGTGTCACGACTCGGTCGAGATAGGTCTCATCAAATCAGAAATACGTGAGGATTCTGAGCTGTAAATCGTATTTGTTGTACCCGTCGCAAGACTGAATATATTCTTTTATTTCTCGTACTTCTTCGTGATGTTCTGGATTACCTTCGATTTCGTGGAGACGATTGATCTTAGCGGTTATCTCTGGAAATACTTGGAGCATTTCTTCTCGAAGAGTGTTGGTGATATCTTTCCAGAAGAGGTCTTGTGTGAGGTAACCAATCTTCAATCCTGCTGCACGATCTATCTCACCATCAAAGTCATCATCGATACCGACGAGCATCTTGAGAAACGTCGTTTTCCCAGAACCATTTTTTCCGATCAATGCGAATTTATCTTCTCGGTTTATCTGGAGATTTGCACGATTAAAGAGCTCTGTATGTCGTATAGATTTAGAGAGGTCGGTGATTTTGATGAGTCTCGAAGCAATGGTTGGTTTGGCTTGGAGGAGATTTTTTGGAAGAGTATCGATGGTGCGTTTTGTATAGGTCTTATTTTTTGCAAGAGTGTTTTCGATATCGAATTCTTTTTCGAGGTACTTCATCAGTCGCTTCATCTTGGTCTCTTCTTTTATCTTTTCTGTGATCGTCGCGAGAAAGCTATTACAAAAAAGCTCCACTTCTTCGTAGGTGAAATCTGGGTGTGCTTCTAGTACCTTCTGGATGATGGGTTCGAGAGGAGAGACAGGAATCGGATCATCGTAGCTGAGCATCTGGGTCATATAGCCCCTAGAATACGGGATTTCTCGGATTTACAAGAAAACTTGAAACTAGAAACTATAGACTATAATAGTTCTATCTCCCCGGCACGGAGACTACCGTAGACATCAAAAAAGTTAAAAATCGGGTGGAACCGTCTGACCCACAGACCCCGAGCAGTCCGCATATGTGTGACTGCTCGGGTTTTTTTATTATGACAGACTATTCAAATATTCCAGATTGTTTTTACCGAGTCTCTATCAAGGCGCTTGTGCTTGATGCGCAAGGAAAATTTCTCCTTTGTCGCGAAGATGATAATCGTTGGGACTTTCCAGGTGGCGGATATGACCATACAGATAATAGTCCGAGAGAAGCTTTGATTCGAGAACTCCAGGAAGAGATGGGTGTAGAAATGATTTCCATGGAAGAGTATCCGAGTTATTTTGTAACTGCGAAACATAGGAAATGATTCTTCCTTGCCAATGTCTTTTACAAAACAATACTCAAAAATCTTGATATTACCCCGAGTGATGAATGTCAGGAGGTGCAGTTTTTTACTCCAGTAGAGGCGATGAAATTGGACTTATTCCCAAATGTTGTTGCCTTCTGTGAACAATATAAGATATAAATATGTCTCAAGCCTCTCTTACATTTTCTTGCAAAGATACTATCGGTATCATCCATGCGGTGACAGGCGTTTTTGTAAAACATGGCATTGCTATTGCTGATTCTCAGACTCATACTGAGGGTGGAGTATTTTTTGCTCGATATGTTTGGGAGACAGAACAGTGTAGTATGGATGGCGTAGATAGTGATATTGCAGATATTCTCCGTGATCAGTTTGGATGAGCACTTTCTCTTCGTCTCTCATGCAATCATACCGCTCGTGTTGCTTTGCTCTGTTCTCGTGAGCTTCATTGTCTCAATCATGTCCTCTCTGAGGCAGAACAAGGAGTGCTTCCTATTACGTGTCCATGTATTATAAGTCACTTAAAAGAAGGAGAAAAAGTCGCTGAGAGATATGGCATACCGTTTCATCTGGTACCAGATGGCGATGTCGTTGTTCGTGAAAAAGCTATTGCCGATATTATCAAAAATTACCAACCTGATCTCATCGGTCTTGCACGCTATATGAAAGTCCTCTCGAATGATTTTATATCACATTCTCCTGCACCGATTATCAACGTTCATCACGCTTTGCTTCCAGCGTTCAAAGGCGCAAAACCCTATGATGAAGCCTATGAACGAGGCGTAAAAGCAGTCGGAGCGACGGCTCACTTTGCAACGGCTGACCTCGATGAAGGTCCGATTATTTCTCAAGTCTGGCAGGCAGTGAGTCATCGTGAAGATATCGAAGATTTGAAAAAACTCGGACGAGGAAATGAGTCACTCGCATTTGCCACAGCACTCAAAAAATTCGCTGAAAATAAAATTATACTCCACGGTAGGAGAGTTATTGTTTTTTAATTTTTTCTT
>CALETF010000163.1 GCA_937920005.1 uncultured Candidatus Altimarinota bacterium | reverse complement strand
TGTGGTATCCTAGTTTCACAAAAACTATTGTTTATCTATAAACCGCTGCAGTATAATACTTGCTGCGATATCATCAAGGTGTTCGTCAGAATCGAGCTTCCCGAGAGACTCTTGCGCTTCAAACGTAGTCAGGTCTTCATCTTGGATTTCTACCTGAATATCTGGTACTGTTTTTTTGATTCTCTCAATAGCCTTTTGAAATGTCTTTTTTTGTTTCCCATAGGCATCATACCCTATCGCCTCCCCTATCACGATGACTTTTATTTTTCTCTTTTCGATCAGCTCTGGGAGTTCTATGAAAAACTCTTCATGGTCATAAATAGCATGCGGTATAGCTATACCTATTTCAGCTATGGCCACGCCGATATTACGGGTTCAATAATCAATTCCGAGATACATACTAACGAATATCAAGAATTAATTGTGCATACGCATCACTCGAGAGATCAATATGGACTGTGTGCTTCCCTGCTTTTTTGATATGTTTCTCATCGAGACGAATCATGTCCGGAAGGAGTGTGACATGGAACTTACTACGAATCTTCTCAACCAACCAATCCTGATCGACTGTTTCTGAGAGATGACCAGATGTATGAGGTATTTCAACCTGGAAAACTTTCTCATGGAGCCGTTTTGCAATGTCAAAACGGTTGGTGTAAATCTTTGCCTTTCTCTCTTCTTTTGACGGTTGAGCTTTGTACTCTCTAGCAATTCCCTCAGGAAAGAGCTTATTCTGAGCGAACGCGAGAGCGAATTCTTTTACTTCCCCTTGCTTGCCAACGTTGGCTGTGGTGCGAAGGATTTCGACCATGAGTTTTCATTTTTGAGTCATATTTTTAGTTTATGGAAGTAATAATTTGATTCTAATTTTATATAAATTTATCCCAACATAGAGAGAAAAATAACACCAGCAATAACTCATTCAACTAAAAATATGTACAAACAGATATTTTTGGTTTTTCAGATTAAATAGCACGATATAATGAAAAATATACAATTCACTACATAAATCCTCTGAGAAAGATCTCAAAAAGTACTGCAAGCAGAACTTATATAACTTCACATTCAACAGAAATTTCACACGACTAAGATTCCGGAAATACATGCTAACATTATCAACATAGTAATATTAATCGCGAGATATTTCCAAAAGCAGATCGGAA
>CALETF010000162.1 GCA_937920005.1 uncultured Candidatus Altimarinota bacterium | reverse complement strand
CAAAGATGGTCTCGATGGGTTTCTCGAGGATATACTCAGCCCCCAGGAAATCGAGGCGATCGATGAACGTATCAAAATCATGCACGCTCTCGTCGCTGGGAAAACACAGAGAGAAATAGCCGAAGAACTCGAAATATCTATCACCACTGTCAGTCGAGGTTCACGTATTCTCCAATACGGACGACTCAAAGAGCGCTGGCGAAAATAAATCTTTTGAGTACATACTCGTACTCCCCGAGACTTTTTTAAAGTCTCTTTTTTGTGACTCTTTTGTCACACCGTAGTAATACATTATATATTTTAATTTACATTTATGAAACCAAATACACCGTTTGCTACTATCGAGAAAAGTGGTGCTGTAACAGATTATCAGGGCGAGCTACAAAAATTTGATTCCCTCTCTCAGATGCAGGAATACGTCCGAAATAAAGTCAAAACTCTTGTTTTTATGAATCCATTTCGGACCATCAGAGAGCGTGATGGGGATTATCAAGCGCACGGAAATGAACCGATTCTCGCTCTCGATGTACAGACATCTCAAGAGATGTCTCGAGAGGAGCTAATGAATACTCTCCCAGATATTCACATAGAACTAGAGCGACTCATAAAACCACAGGTTACCGATGAAGAATATGCAAAAATTGCTCAGGAAATCATCAAAACAGAAATAGAGGGATGAAATATTGCTCAAGTCATTTTTTCTCAGCCATTTTCTGGAAAGATACAGAATTATAGACCAGAAATAGCTCGAGCGATTTACAAAAATCTCCTGAAACAAAGAGGTCAATATATGACATTTCATTTCTCCGACGGAGAAAATGATTTTCTCGGAGCTACACCTGAACAGCATCTATGCATCGAGGGCGATACAGTGACTATGAATCCTATTGCTGGGACACTCAAAAAGGTCGATCCAGAAGACCCAAGACCACTTCGGGAGAGATTGATAGATTTTTTGAATAATGGCAAAGAAACGTACGAGCTTTTTCAAGTGCTCGATGAAGAACTCAAAATGATGGAAACTCTCTGCGATGGTGGATGACATATTGAAGGACCTTTTTTACGTCAAAATGGGGCCGTTATTCATACAGAGTACCGTCTCGTTGGGAAACGAAAAAAAGACCTCGACAGTCTCGATGCTCTCCGCCAGACACTTCATGCTCCGACGCTCGTTGGTTCGCCTGAAGAATCTGCCTCACAGATTATCAAAAAGTATGAGATGCAATCTCGTGCATACTACGGAGGAGAAATAGGCATTCTCAAACCTGATGGTACTCTCGATACAGCTATACTTATCCGCATGGCACATATACGGAAAAATGGAGATGTCACGATACAGGCTGGTGCAGGACTCAAAAGAGATTCTATTCCGCTCAAAGAAGCCCAGGAATGTCGGGCAAAAAAAGATGGAATGGAGAGGGCAATAACAGGAAATGGGCGAGAATTTGAAGATGCCTCAGAGCTCATAAATGATCCTGAAATACTGACACTGCTGGCTTCTCGAAATCAATTTCTCTCAAAATTTCATTTTGAAGATCAATCAGAAACGCCACAGAATTTTTGCCCAGAGCTCATTGGTAAAAAAATAACAATTATCAATTTCCGTGATGATTTCTCTCTCACTCTTGCTCGTCTCATTCGCTCTCTCTGATGTGATGTGCAGGTTATTGACTATACAGCGAGTCATCACCCGAGACAGGAAGATATCATGATTCTCGGTGGTGGACCAGGCGATATCAATGATGATTCAAGCGAAAAAATGCGGACACTCCAGGAGATTCTAAAATCACGCGAGAATACTCCTGTTCTGGGTATTTGTCTCTGAAGTCAAGCCATCTGCAAACACCTCTGACTCGAAGTAAGAAAGCTCTCCAAAGCCCAACAATGAGTCCAGAATACCATTAAATTATTTGGTAAAGACGAAAAAGTGGGGCAATATAATTCTTATGCAGCTTTTGGGAAAATACCATGATGTCGTCCAAAACGGAATCAGGATAAAAGTATCAATATGATTCATGCTCAGGAACAAAAAA
>CALETF010000161.1 GCA_937920005.1 uncultured Candidatus Altimarinota bacterium | reverse complement strand
AGGCAATCCGGAGGCCCAGTTTATATGGATCCGGATCGGGTCAAATAAAGGCAATCCGGAGGCCCAGTTTATATGGATCCGGATCGGGTCAAATAAAGGCAATTCAAGTGCCTCGTCGACAGAATCGTTTAACAAGCATAGTGCAAGGAAGAAAAATGATTTCTAAAACTTTTTTCGCTCCAAAAATCAGCTTACACAAGCAATGACTACTTCTACTGACAAGATTTTCGACTCCATTCTGAACGTTCTCAGACTGGGGTTTTACTCCATCCCTGACGCGATGGACAAACTCAAGGACCAGGCTTTTCTCGATACGCTCAAAGGAGCAGTTAAGCCAATCATTGACTCTGAAGTCAAATCGGTTCAGCAGGTACCGTTTCGACCTGCTACTCAATCGCCTATCTCCTCGCCTACTCCTACGTTCACACCAACGTTGCCCACGCCTACTCCCATGTTCACACCAACGTCCAAGCCCTTCCAAATGCCGCCGTATATGCCTCAAGGAGCTCCAGTTCAAATCACAAGGCCTGCCCGTCTTCCAAATGTTCCATACGAAAATGCGTGGAAGATATTCCAGAATCAATCCGGCAAATCGTTGCAAGATGCTGGTGCTGCATGGCAAGATATGGATTTTGAAACCAAGACAAAATATTACATGATCTCTAACGAGAACAAGGCTATCGCTTACGTTAACGATCCATACAAAAGACCCATTCCCGCCTTCAGCAACACCACTGCGCGTGAAGTATTCACACTAAAAAATGGAAAGGGTATCAAAAAAGAATTTAAAATCGCAGATGCTAAACTTCTGACAAAGACAATTGGAGATTGTTTTTCAAGCATCTCTGCAGAGGAGCATGCTTTATGGACTGCTCAAGCTGCAGAAATCACAAATTTCGAAAGACGAATGTATGATGACTTTGTACAACGATATAATGCCTACAAAGTAGGAGGTGCACCTACTGTAGCACCTGTAGTTCCAAGACAATATGTACAGCCGAAGATAAGCACATCTCCTGTAAATCTATCCCCTCAAATCGCATCCATTCTTTCACAGGCTAAACCAGTTTCTCCTGTAAACATCACCCCTGTAATGAACACTCCTGTAAATATTACCCCTGTAATTGAGAACACTCACGTGATCGAGAGCACTCCTGTAATTGCTCCTGTAATCGAAGTTTCCGAACAGACACAACTCGATTCAGACAATATTATTATGGAATAAACACATATAAAAAAACGTTATGGGTACCCAATTGGGTACCCATAACATACTTAGGAAATGGAAGATTCACTAATGTTGAGTTGTGAAAGTAAGACCGATGCAACAGATGCTGCATGGGCACAGCGTTGGATTAACGAGTTTAATTGTAATACAGATCCTCCGAAGCAGGAAGTTAATAAGATAAGCACCTCTCAAAGGAAGCATGCTGTTACGACATTGAGATGTAGTGCAGATAAGCAGACAGCCATTGCTCTGAGAAAGTTTCAAGAAGCTGCAGCCAATTTACGTGAAGCTATGGTTCTTAATGCACAGGCAGATCTGATCGAACAGTACCGTAGTCCACAGAATAAAAAATGATTTTTATTTTAACTTTCCCAAGAAAAACGGTTATGAATTGCAAGGGTTGCGTAGTAGTTGAGTCAAAGGGTGTTTCAGATGTCAATAGACATCCATTTGACATTGGACCAAAACCTCCTAAGGCAGGTTGTATTATTACTTGTCATGATAAGTATCTATTTGTTCAAACACTTCACGAAACGTGGGGCTTTCCTAAAGGATCCATTGAGAAAGGTGAAACTGAGGTCGAGTGCGCTGTTCGTGAAGTTAGAGAAGAGACAGGTGTAGACGTCAACGTTGACGAGAACAAGTACTGGAAAACAAGCAAGATCAAATTGTTTTTAGTTGAGATGGAATTATGTGGAGACAAACTGTTCGATAGTTTCAAACAATCTTCAGAGATTACTGGTATCGCTCTTGTTTGTGTTGAGTGCGTCCAAAACAAACTCAAACGATTCAACACGTATGCTCGCGATTACTTTTTCGAGGTGCACGATCTACAATTGGAAAAGTCTGTAAAATTGGAGTTGATGTATTCGGATTGCAAGTTTGGAGATAATTGTAGGAGGACATATTGCAAATTTCGACACACTAATGAACACAGGCAGAGGATTCTTAATACACCGAATTTGTGTCGATTCGGTCTTTCTTGTAGGAAAGAGGGCTGTACGTATAACCACGAATTATCACCTCTGAAGAAAATCGATTTTAACGAAGGCTGTAATAAACCTTGTTCTATTGCAGAGTTTTTGAAACCTAGATAAGTAGTATATCTAAAAACACGTTTTGAATAGCCAATTGGCTATTCAAAACTTTTTGTCGATCGGCTGTTTACACGCTCAGTTCAATTGACCCTAGTATTCTGCTGAAAAATGATTTTCAAAAAAACTTTTGCTTCAAAAATCGGCTTATGATGAGCATGATGAATGAAGTTTATGAGGATTCTTGGGCTCTCTCCCAAGAAAACGTTCCTGCGATCTGGAACGATGAAGACGTCCCTGTGAACTGGGACGATGACGTCCCTGTGAACTGGGACGATGATATTGAATCTGAAAGACGATGCGACGATTGCACAGGGGTGTGCACCTGTGAATCAGATAATGAGAACGACGAAAACGAGTACGTGTGCGAGAACGAAGATGTCTGTGAGATCGAAGAAACTCCAGACCAGAATGGATACTTGATGACGCAAGGAAAACGGGAGCGTTGCCAAAAAACGAAGGATGAAATCTCGGTTGTGGATGGAAACCGAGAAAACTACGGATCAAGAACCGAAGGACATGAGAACTCGTTCTCATCGAACGAGTTTGAAGACGAGACTGAGACCGAGGATGAATACTTCAAGAGAATCAAGCGTATTCAGAGAAGGAGGAATAGAAACAGAGCCGATGTTCCTCCTCCAGTTTCAATGACTGTTTCTATCTCGACTGTTCCCGTCAAGATGAATCCGTGGCAGAAAATGACTCCTCCAAAGATCTATAAGATTGGAGAGAAAGAAGAAGAGCCTGTGATTATTCGATCGAAGCCTCTCAATGAGACAAAGAAGCCTTTGATCGATCAAGATGGATTTTGTTCTGTTGTGAAGAAGGAAAAGAAAGAAAAAGCTCCAACAGCTACAAAGCCGTGCAAGTTTGGTGCTCGATGCCGATACACGGATTGTGGTTTTGCTCACAATGCTTCAGAATTGGTGAAGTGCAAGTACGATGACAAATGCAAGCGAGAGCACTGTAATTTCTTTCACACGAGGGAAACATTCGAAGCTTTCAAGGCTCGATTGGGTTAAGACTAATTAATAAGAACATGTACAATAGCGATAGCGATAACGATAATATAAACTATACTTTTGGAAACCACAATTGTGGTTTCCAAAAGCACTTGGAATGAATCCGAGAGATAACAGTGAATACAAAATTATCAAGCCGAATGATGGCGATTCCGAAATTAAGGATTATGGAAACGGAATCACATTAGAAGAAGAATGTAATGCCTCAGATCATACTACAGAAACATGGCGTAAGAATGGAGTGATTCACAGAGACAACGATTTGCCAGCCATTATTATTCGTGATTATTGGAGTGGTTATAAGCAATCTGAGGAGTGGTTTGTTATGGGTCGACCACAAAGAGCAAACAATCTACCAGTCGTTGTTAAGTATGACAAAGATGGAAATGTGATTGTAAGTGAAGAAGAACAAGAACGACAAGAGAGAATACGCGTGCTAGAAGAAGAACTAGAACAAGAACGATTACGTGTGCTTGAAGAGACAACTAAGATAGAAGAGCAGATTCGCGTAAACGAAGAACGAATCCGTGTCTTAGAAGGAAGGATGAAGTATTGTAATACTTAAGGTTCAATACAGCTCGATTGAAAGATGTTTACAACTAAGCATTGTTCAGTCAAAAACTCATAATCTAAAGCCGATCAATACACGTACTCAATTGAGTACGTGTATATTACTGTCTGTTTGTTAATGTGAACATAACCGTGTTCACAGCAGAAATGATTTTCATATTTTTTTGGCCGAACAATTCAGCATGAGTGCTGAGCAAAAAGTAGAGTTTGAAGAAAAGCCTGTTAACTACACAACTAGTTGTGTGAGTGAATACTCAGGCGATATTATGAAGTCGAAAACATGGTTTTTCAATGGTCTTAAACATCGAGAAGAAGATCTGCCTGCAGAAACCACATATTTTGACAATGGACAGGTCAAGTCGAAAACATACTACAAAGGCGGTATGCGACATAGACATGGAAAACCAGCTAGTATAACATACTATAGCAGTGGAGAAACGAAAGAAGAAGTTTATTACTTGCTCGATAAACAGAGCAGGTACAGCTGTATTAGTTTTGGAGATCTTCCTTCGGCAATCAGATACAACAAAGACGGAACTATCTCTTACAAAGAGTGGTGTGAGCAAGGCAAACTGAATAGACTGAACGATAATCCAACGTCTATTTCGTACTACAAAAGTGGAAATATCAAAGCGAAACAATGGCATGTCGATGACGAACTACACAGAGAAAACGATAAACCTGCAGAGGTAGAATACTACGACGAACCAGGAAAAGTAGCGTCTATGAGATGGTTTATTAAAGACAGACCATTCAGAGAAAATGGTTTGAAACGTTGCATTGAATACGATGAGGATGGAAAGGAAGTTGAAACAGAAATTTACGATGTTATTGATGAACCTGAACTCAAGAAGATAAATGTCAACAAAGCTCCTTTGGATGAGCTTTGTTGTATTCCTTTCATGTACAAGGAACATGCTCAAAAGATTATCGAGAATCGTCCTATCGATTCGTTTGAAAAGCTCATTTTAATTACTGGAAACAACAATATCTCTTCTACTTATGTTTCCTTCAAAGACTGAAAGATTGATATTCACAATTAGACACAAACAGTAATATACACGTGCACAATTGTGCACGTGTATATTACTGTTT
>CALETF010000160.1 GCA_937920005.1 uncultured Candidatus Altimarinota bacterium | reverse complement strand
AACACTTCTAGTGGGGAACGAAATGTATCAGATTTTTAATATAAATCGCTTCTCCTTCCATGCAAAAAGTTCGAAAATGTATCATACCGGCAGCGGGTTTTTGAACCCGCTTTTTGCCAGCAACAAAGGCGCAACCAAAAGAAATGCTTCCTATTGTGGATAAGCCTGTTATTCAATACGTTATCGAGGAGCTCGTCGAGGCATGAATCGAAGATATTATCATTGTAACTGGATATCACAAGAGAAGTATCGAGGATCACTTTGATGAACCATCGGGAGAGCTCGCGAAGATACTTCTTGATTGAGGGGTAAAAAAGGCAAAGATGCTTGATGCACTCAAAAAAATCAGCAACCTAGCAAACTTTACATTTGTTAGACAAAAGTGACCATATTGAAACGGTACTCCTCTTTTGAATGTTCAGCATCTTATAGCAAATGAACCCTTTATCTATGCTCTTGCTGATGATTTTATCGTTGCAAGCCCTTCTCGTTTCAGACAGATGATTAGTGCATATGAAAAATACGGTGTCATGAATCTCTCCTGTCTCAGAGTACATAATGATGATGATTATAATAGATATGGATTTGTTGGGGGAACAGAGATAGAACCATGAATCGTTGATATGAATGTTGTGATAGAAAAACCTGGAAAAGAAAATGCTCCAGGAAATCTCGCAGCAGTATGTGGTGGACTCTTTACTCCAGAAATTTTTCCATACCTTGAAAGGGCAAAAAAAGAAATGCGTGAGTGAGATGAACTCTACTACAACAATGCCTTAAAACTCATGCTCGCCGATGGAAAGAAACTCATGTGAGTGGAAATAAAGAACGGGAAATACTACGATACGGGAAACAAGCTCGAATATATGAAAACTGTTGTTGAATTTGCTCTCAAGCACGAAGAAATAGGAAGTGATTTTGATGGGTGGCTCAGGGATTTTATGCAGAATAGATAGTTTGTACTTCTTGGGGAGTTCTTTCGTGCTTCGCCAACATGAATTTCTGATTTACGATTCCCGATTCCCTATTTACCACCCCTTGCTTTGCAACCATCAAAAAGAAGCATCTGAGACTCCTGAGAAGATATTGCGGTAGCGTATCTGGAAAAGAAGTGATACACAATATTCGCTCGGAACTACCAGATCAAGTGATGAGAGATCGATATTATTGCTCGCGATGGAACATGGACAGTATTTGTAGAAGTACGATATAGACG
>CALETF010000159.1 GCA_937920005.1 uncultured Candidatus Altimarinota bacterium | reverse complement strand
GACAAAGAGCTCGATGCGTCATTTGGCAAAAACCTCAGATGGACAGCAATCCCTCAGGTAGAAGAAGATATAAAAAAACAGACCAACTTTGCTCGATATATGTATTTCGCTATGACGAAAAATGGCGTGAATCGAAATAAAGAAAAACCAAGCAATGATCCGGTGATAAAATTTATGCAGTATCTCGCGACAGCTAAAGCGCAAGAAACTTTCTTTGAAAACTATGAGTACTACCTCCCATCGCAGATGGCTCTCTTGAAGTCAGAAAAGGATACGCAGATAGATAAAAATACAGGAGAATTTAGTATGACCGTTGGTGACTGGTATGTCGCAACACAGAAATTCATACCCTATGATATGGGTATGACTCACGTCTTTGCTGGCATTGTCGCTCGTGCTCTCGATGAGCCAGGTGCGACTTCGAGCATCATAACAAAAAATATCCTTGAGTTTCTCACATGTCGTATCAATCATCTCACTGATCCGGATACATATGATCAGGCTTGTGGATGTCGCAATGACGTTCAGTCAAACAATAATCACTATTGGCCAGTGTGTCAGTGGGGAGTGTAAATAATGAAAAATGAAGAATTACGAATTACGAATAAAATAAGATTTCGTTTATTTTTTCTCTAAAAATTCCTATACTCTTTCTATGAAAAAAATCATTCAAAAAATATTTTGTCTTCTTGCACGGCTCTGTATTCTCCGACATAAACCATTTGTGATTGGCGTGACTGGATCATTTGGTAAGACGACAGCACGTCATGTCATCACAGAGATTCTCAAAAGAGCAGGGAAGGATGTATGGACACCAGAGTGAAACTATAATGGTGAATGGTGATTTGCTTTTGCAGTTCTCCAGATTCGTAGTGGAAGACGTGTGATAGATTGGGTAGGGATGTTTATTCGTGGGTTTTGGACCGTCGTTAGTTCACGCTATCCTCATATACTCGTCCTCGAATACGGTGTCGATCATGCAGGAGAGATGGGCATACAGGTTGATATCGTCGAGCCTGATGTAGCTCTTTTTACCAAACTCTCTCCATCGCATACAGAAGGATTTGGTACAGTTGAGAAATATTATGCAGAAAAAGAAAAACTTCTC
>CALETF010000158.1 GCA_937920005.1 uncultured Candidatus Altimarinota bacterium | reverse complement strand
TATCGACATGGGTCAGCAGGTGACATTTAATGCCAACCAGCTCTCTATTATTGCTGGAGTCGCACTTCTCTCTGGCGTTCTCGGCACGACGATGTACTATCGGGGCATTAAACACGTTCATGCTACGCAGGCAAGTATTTTTGAACTCGCATTTCCTATCACAGGATTTATCATCGACATATTTGTCCAACATAAAACACCTGATACATTTCAGATTGTCGGTGGCGTATTCCTTGTCGTTGTCATGATATTTGTGGCGAGGACGAAGAAGCATTAATTTTGACGCATGGTGCTCACGATAGATACATACAAACTAGCGCATCTGAGACAAGCTCTTCAGAAGCAAACAACACAAAAAAAATTCTGTATTCAAACATTTGGTTGTCAGATGAATCATGCTGACAGTGAAAAGATTCATATGCTTCTGGCGCAGGCCGGCTTGTCGAAAGTAGACACATGGGAAGAGGCTGATATTGTCATCTTCAACACCTGTTCTGTTCGTCAGAAAGGGGAGGATAAGGTTTTTGGTTATGTGGAAGAGATAGACAAACTTCGACAACAAACCGGTCGAGATATTAAAGTTGGTTTAACGGGTTGTATGACTCGTAAAACGGGCCTCAATAAAAAATATTATGACTACGCAGGCCGAGAGAATACGACAAAAATTACGCTGCTTCATGAGGGTGAAAAACTCGACACACCAACACTCTATAATTCCGATGACGAGCTCTTCAACCGTGTCGATACTATCGATTTTGTTGTACGAATTGAGGAAATAGGATCGCTGACGACAATCATGTCTATCATGTACGGCGAGGATATAGGTCAGGATGATAATTTTCAATCTTATCTCCGAGTCAGACAAGAGCGAGATACGTCGAAAAGTGCCAATGTCATCATCCAGACAGGATGTGATAATTATTGTACGTTCTGTATCGTCCCATATACCCGTGGACACGAAATTTCGAGACCTCAGGATGAGATTGTCCAGGAGTGTGTCGAAGTTGTCGAACATCAGGGGGCAAAAGAGGTCACTTTGCTCGGCCAGAACGTCAATAGTTATGGCAAAGAAACTCGACAAAATCTCTGGAATCCGGAAGAACTCACTTGGAATTCTCCAGCCGTCCGGACACCGTTTCGGGAGCTCCTTGAAAAAATAAATGCCATTCCTGGTCTTGATCGTATTCGCTTCACTTCGTCCAACCCTCACGATATGACACGAGATATTCTCGATGCTCATTTTGACCTCGACAAATGCTGTCATTACCTTCACTTTGCTCTGCAATCAGGTGACAATGATCTCCTCAAAAAAATGAATCGTAAGCATTCGTATGACGACTTCAAATCTCAAGTAGACTACCTTCGCTCACGAGATTCACTCTTTGGTATTTCCACTGATATTATCGTGGGATTCCCAGGGGAAACAGAGGAGCAATTTGAAAATACAGTCAAAGCGTTCAAGGAATGTGAATTTGACTATGCCTATATCGCTCGCTATTCCCCTCGAAAACAAACCTATGCCGCGAAAATGCCATGACAAATTTCAGCAGAGATAAAGGCGAAACGTTGGGATAGGCTCAATACCCTGATGTATGAGATTATTCAAAAAAGAAATCAACTTATGATCGGTCGGGAAGAGGTGATTATGGTTTCAAAAATTGATGAAGAGACGGGCGAGATTTCTGGTCGTACGAGAAACTTTAAAGAAATATATATTCCGAAAAATGAAAGAATTCAATTAGGAGATTTAATTCCAGTAAAAATTCTCGAGCTTGATAGATGGGTATTACG
>CALETF010000157.1 GCA_937920005.1 uncultured Candidatus Altimarinota bacterium | reverse complement strand
ATCACCTTCTTTTGCTCCAATAAGAGCTTCTTCAAAGCCTGGAATCATCATCTTGGAACCGATAGTCAGCTCGAAATCATGGAGAGCCATGCGTTCATCAGTTTTACCACCTTTTTTATCATAACCAGTCGCGTTGATTCGGACACGGTCACCATTTTGGATAGCTGTGTCTGTTGTTTCTGGGACATCTCCATTTTCATCGTGATGATGACCATGATGGGCACCTCGTGGGTGAAAATGTGTTGATCGAGCGACGATCTCATCGAGTTCTTTTTGGAGATCTTCATCAGAAACAGAGACTTCTGACACTTCGACTTTGATTTTTTCGAGTTTTTTGAAGTCCAATTTTGCCTCTGGAATAACCTCAACATGCATCACCACCTCAAGTGGGCTCATAGAAACAACTTTTGTGAGTTCACCAGCATCAATCGGTTGGATTTCGAGTTTCTTGAGCGCTTTTGGATAGGTAGCCTGGAGAGCCTCTTCGAGGGCTTCAGCCATGAGCTTATCTTCACCTATTTCTCGAGCTACAACTTCTACTGGGACGACATCACCCTTGCGAAATCCCTGGAACTGACGCGCGTCTGCAATCTTTCGAGCAGCGACTTTTTTGTAATGTTCCATCTCAGCAGCACTTTCTTTGATAGTAACTTCGTAGGTGTGAGCATTGAGCTTTTTACTGGTAGCTTGCATAGTGAAAATAATATGAAAATAATCGCCGGCAGTATAGCGGAAAGGCGAAAAATGGGAAATTTTATTTTATAGCATTTGTAACGGACAAAATGGTTGCAACCCTGTCTGATGTTGGAGAAATATATTTTTCACCCATTTCAACTGGTTGTACCTCCTGTTTATTCCCGGTATTTTTTGCACCAGGAATGCTCAACATGGCGACTATGCCTAGAGCTAGGCCAGCACACTTTACTGTAATGCCAAAAGCATTTTCTAATTTTTCTATTCTATCCCTTCTCTTTAATCACTGATTCCAGCGATGAAACGAATTAGATTTTGGCTTATTTTTTCTATGACAGAAATTCTCTTCTCAGTGGTCACTCTGATCATGTCTACGCATAAAACGGTTTAGAAAATAAATCACACAATCATGATAAAACTACTCTATGCCATAAAATCGTATCTATTTTTATACGAAATCAAGTTTAAATAGGTGAATAGTTACACTTGACAAATATTTTACTCAGATTTGAATACAAGAAAAATATAAACAAATCCGGACGTCAGGAAGAGCAGTACCAATTGATACATAAGGGTTTCTCGTGATTCTTTTTCTCAAACCATATTTCATCCTCCTACGTCTTCTGGAATTTCCTTTATGTCGAGGGTATATTTTGTTGAGAAAGAGGATTTTTTGGCAGTTTTTGGGAGGGGCGTATGCCTGACAGATAAGGTCGAAGAGTGTATCTCTCCGGTTATATCGTCAGAAACGAACAATATAACAGTAAATTCACCATAACCGAGACTGATTGCTGTTGGGTTTTCCTTGTCTGATATGGAACCATCAGGAAATATCCAAAAATAATGCACATTTCACTCCCTATTTGTCTGAGCGGTGACATTGAGAGAGCACGTTCCCCTACTTTTGCACAAAAAAGTATCACCTTCGAGTACGCGATTGTTGGTTTTTTGTCATTGAAGCAGTATCTCTGCACTGAGTGGTGTGAGAAAATGAGACGACAGATATGGAACATCCACTTTCCCTTCTTTTTGGACCTGCAATTGATCGTGTACGAAACTGGCTTTTATGGTATATATTCCTGTTTTTTCTGGTATCCACAATGTCTTATATTTTCCTATCTCATCAGTTTGTATTAGTATTTTTTCTACCAGCTTATCTCCTAAAAATATCTCAAGAAAGAAAGAAAAATCTCACCACGTCTTGCCATCTATATCTATGATGCCGGATTTTTTGTACTCTGCCTTCAGGGTAGTTATTTTCTCCGTTATTGTTTCCCACGTCATTTCAGTATCACATACATCCTCTCCTTCTTCACAGCGGAGCAATTCCTCCTGGAGTTCGAGATACTCTTTTTCTTGTTCTGAAGTCAGTATGTCCTTTTCATCACTCGTGAGGGCATTCATTGTTTTCGCCACTTCTGGATCGGACCAAATGCCGAGACTCGCCTTTTTTGCCTCTTTTTCTACATCTAAAAATCGTTCATAAAAACGAAATGGAAATCGTCGCTCCATGCGGGCATAACCCTGAGCGACAATAGAAGCATTGAAAAGCGTACAATCTTTTTCTGAAAAATTGCCACTACACTGCCATATATACGCTAATCTACGACCATAATGATCCACTGGCTCAGTATCAAAGGTGAGCCATACAGTCTTCCCTTCGAGGGTCATGCGGGTGAAATTACTCGCTTCTTTTCAGAACTTTTCAACTGCTTTCCGTGGATGAACCGTTTCAGGAGTATCTATCCCCAGAAGTCGAAGACGAGTTATCTCCCCTGCTATTGTCACATCAATTGTGTCTCCATCTATCACACGCACAACAGTAGCTTGTTCTGGGGTATTTTGCAGAACTTTTCGCCTGAGAATATAGCTTGTTGGTACAGGAAAATCCCAAGAAAATGTATCTATGGCATTCTCACCACATGTAAGAGTAATTTTTTCCTTGGTATTTCAGAGGGTTAATCAGGTAATCGCCTGACGGAATCGCATGACCTGTTTCGCTCCGAGCATTCCTGTCATTTTGTATGATCGACTCTCGTCTGCGATCTTACATCAATCGAGAGATATGTTTTCTTCCGAGATATTTTCTATCTCTATCCATTCCACCGTGTCAGCACGTGGTGGATTCGGGAGGACTGCAGAAATTTGTATCTTTCATTGTGGATCATCACAATCAATACATGTTTCTTGTTTTTTAGCATTTTTAAAAATCTGAATAGTTTTTTCAACTCTATTTGATGAATTATTTGGATCATAGGCGACGAGACGTATCGTAGCATCTCGAGAAAATCGCACATACCCGGGATTACATTTTTTGTCAGTATCTGTTGTTTCAAAAACTCCTCCTCCAAAATCCCACTCACAGCGAGCACTTTCTGGTACTTCAGCCAAGAAATTGACCTGACATGTTGGAGTCTTGCACACACCGGATTCATCCAATCCGCTCTGTACCGTGAGAGTTACACTGGACAAATTCAACAAAGACGGACCAGAGCCTCATCATAATGTCTGTGTTGCAGGTCACTTGAGGAAGAGAATTCGAGTAATAATCAGAGCTTCAGTGGCTTTGTTTTTTATTTCAAGAGTGAGAGTATGCTGACCTATTGGAACAGAAACAGTATCAGGATTACAATCATTTTCATCCATACCAAAATCAGTAAAAATATGACAGGTGATTTTATCTGATTCCTGTCAGTCGAGTTTTGGTGTCACAAGGAGATTGATTTTGCACTCAGGCTTTTCTGTGTCACAGGTATATTCATTTTTTGATGTGTCCTCTTTTCCTAGGAGATAGGTAGGCTGTTGCCAAGATATATCTGCGACGACTCTGGTTGGATCTATGGTTGTGTCTGGTGGGTTATTCTTGAGTACAATCTGATAGGTTTGAAGTGTAGTGTTTTTTGTTTTATCAAGGATTTTTATAGTCACAGTATGTTCTCCAGTTGCCACAGTCGAGGTATTAGGATTACATGGGTCGCTTGTCGGAATGATTTCAAAATCCGATGTTATCTCACAAGATAAGAGTGAAGACTCTACACCATCTAACATGGGAATAACCTTGAGATTTACTTTGCACTCGTCCTGCTCTGTATCGCAAATATATTCACTCAGAGATGGGTCATCTTTTGAAATCAAATAACTCGGAGACTGCCATTCACGCACATGTGTCACGCGGAGAGGATCTATGGTGCCATCTGGATGGATAATAGTGAGAGTTCATTCAGTGACAATCGAATCATCAGCAATCTTTTTGACCGAAACACGCACAGCCCAGGTTCCAACTGGAAATTCAACTGTATTGGGATTGCATTTATTTTCTTCTCCTGTCGTTCAAAATCAGAAATCAATAAGGCAGGAATAATGTGTACTGGGCTCATCAGTTGGCACACTTGATGTAAAATCAAAATTTACCTTACATACGTCTTTCTCAGTATCACAGGTATAGCTCGTGAGTGTCGTATTTTCCTTATCAAGAAGATACGTCGGCTGCTGAAATGACCAGGAAAAAAGAGACGATTGACTTGTAGCAAAGAGGACAATGCTGAGAAAAATCGGAAGAAAAAAGTATTTTTTTCTCATTTATGTCATTATTGTATTGATATCAGCAATAATAAAACAAAAATAGTTGAAATAAGCCTCAAAATAGGGTACTCTGAGAGGGTATGAATAAACTCCTCCCCCATCTCCCGCTTTTAACCCTTGTAATAGGTCTTCTTACAGTCCAAGCGGTACAGCATGGAAATACGGGAGCGCTCTTGAGTAGCGCTGTTTCTGGTGATCCGATGCCAAAAACAGTCGAAATATGTACCAAACCAGCTTCTTTTTCCTCTGCAGATGAGAGTGCTTGGTGCAATACCGGACTCGTTTCAAACATAGAAGAACATCGTCATAGCTGGAAATGGTCATGTATGGTGGGGGAAAAACAGCACACCTGTCATTTCACCGAAAACGTCTCCTACCCTACTCGTGGAGCAAATCTATTTATCAAATAATATGCCCCTCTCAGCGCTCTACATCATCATAGCATCAGGCATCTGGGGAATTGATGGGTACGTCCGTCAAGGAACACCGTTGAATGGTGATTTGTTGGTAGCGCTCGAAACGAGCATAGCAGGAATCCTGCTTCTCCTCTTCCTTTGGTCATTTAAGCGCAATCACATAAAGAAAATCAAAAATATCAAAGCCATGATAGGTATGATACTTTTTGGTGGTATTGGGGGCTCATGGTGCTTTGCACAAGCCCTTTCTGCGACAGAATCACTCGGATTTGTGTTTGTCCTGATTGGTCTACAACCAATTTTTACAATTATTACTTCGGCAATTGTCCTCTGAGAGCATCCAAAAGGGTCTTTTTATGCCTTTGCGGCAACAACCATTTTTGCGAGTATTCTTCTCACTGTTTGAGATACTGGTTTTACTCTCAGTCCTTCTTCTACACATGCCTACATCTATGCCCTCCTCACTGCTGTTTTCTGGGGTTCAGGCACAACTTTTAGCAAGATAGTACTCACACACAATTCACATCTCTACGCCCTCGCACTCCGACTTTTTTTCACTGGTATTCTCGGATGGATTATTGTCTTTTTCTCCCATGAGATGATAGCACTCGGAGAGATGTCTACGAGGCTCATCTCAAGTCCTATCAATGTCCTCTTTATTATATTCGTATCAGACCTCCTCGCCTATAGTCTCTACTATCGCGGACTCCGAGATGTCCCTGCTACGATTGCTACTATTTTTGAGCTCGCCTTCCCACTCACAGGTTTTATACTGGACTATATGCTCTATGACGTGACACCATCGCCGATGAAAGTCGTCGCAGCCATGACCATCCTCATGAGCATTGTCATACTCCCCCACTGTCATTTCATAGAAGAGAGAAAAACTAATACAGCAACGGCTTAATTTTGGAGCTGTTTCTGGAAATACTCAATCAGCTCATCAATTGGAACAATCACCTGCTCTGCCGTATCTCGATCTCGTATTGTCACGGCATTTTTTTCGAGTGAATTATCAAAGTCGATAGTCACACACCATGGTGTACCGATTTCGTCGAAACGTGCATAACGCTTACCGATAGAACCCGTTTCATCGTACCAGGTCATGAAATGTTTCGAGAGCATCTGAAACACTTCTTCCGCTTTTTCGTTGAGTTTCTTCACAAGTGGTAAAACAGCGATTTTCACTGGTGCGACTTCTGGCTTGAGTCGGAGGACAATTCTCTCTCCACCTTCATCACCATCTGGAACTGTATCATACGCATCACAGAGTGTCGCGAGGAAGAGACGAGTGAGACCGATAGACGGCTCGATAACGTATGGGACGTATTTAGTATTTTTTACGGGATCAAAGTAGCTCATATCTTGCTTACTTTCTTTCATGTGCGCATTGAGGTCAAAGTCCGTACGAGATGCGATACCCTGAAGCTCAGAAAATCCAATGCTTGGGAAATCGTATTCGATATCAAATGTTCCATCAGAATAATGAGAGAGTTCGTCTTTTTCGTGTTCACGGAAGCGGAGATTTTTTTCTTTGATACCCACTGTTTCCATGAGAAATTTTTTGCAGTCTGCTTTCCACTTCTCGTGCCAATCAAGTTGTGTCCCTGGTTCACAGAAAAACTCGATTTCCATTTGTTCGAATTCTCGAGTACGAAAGATGAAGTTACCAGGAGTAATCTCATTTCGAAATGCCTTACCGACTTGTGCTACACCAAATGGTACACGACGACGACACGTGCGGACGATATTTGGAAAATCAACGAAAATACCCTGCGCTGTCTCAGGTCGGAGATATACAAGCGCTGAAGAATCTTCTGTGACACCTTGAGAGGTTTTGAACATGAGATTAAATTTCTTAATGTCTGCCCAGTCACATTTACCACAATTAGGACAAATTCATCTCTGATCAAAAACATTAAATTCTCGAATAAATTTCAATTGAGTTTCTAAAGGCCATGATTCAGGCACAAGATTATTAACTTCAATTCAATAACGAGGAAGTAACGCCTTCCTTATATAACCTTTTCTACTATCTTCATCTGGAGAATTAATATTTTCTTCCTTGAAGACCTTCTCAAAATATTTATCTGCCTTAAGAGTATTTTCAATAAGATTTTCAATAATTTTATCTGCACGAAATCTTTGATGACAAGCTCTACATTCAACAAGCGGATCAGAGAAACCGCCGACATGTCCTGAAGCAACCCAGACATTTGGATTCATGAGAATCGCTGCATCGAGGAGGACCATATCAGGACGTTTCTGGACGAATTCTCGTATCCAGAGATTTTTGAGGTTTTCTTTGAGGAGTGAACCAAGAGGGCCATAGTCCCAAGTATTCGCGAGACCGCCGTAGATTTCTGAGCCCTGGAATACAAATCCTCTGTTTTTTGCGAGGTCAACAATGTGTTTCATAAAGTAAAAAAGTTAATAAATATTATTTAATCTGTTCCCACATATTTCGGATCACGGGCAGTGCAAGTGTCGAAAGGAAATACCCACACGTTGGAACCAAAGCATGGAGATACCAATTTTCTACTCAGAGAATTTCCATATAAATTCAGAGAATCATATACGTCATAAACAGGATTGAAATTTTTCGTGTCCATGAGGTCTCCCATGCTTTGTCATTTTCGACACGAGCATTACGGGATTCTATTTCAGCGATACGAGATTCAAGAGTTTTTTTCATATTTTTCTAATTAAAAAGATACATATACTTGGGGTTGATAATCTGGATTATGTATATCAAATAAAAATTGTCGCAATATAGGCGGGATATCCTCCTCTCCCAACTCATGTATTCAGTATATAATTTTATATCAAGCTTGTGGGTCTTTTTGTATAATAAGTGGTAAAGCACTGCTGTGGTGCCTTTTATCAAAAACAAATAAAGATCAATGGTATAACTCAACTTCGACAATAACTGGAGTAGAATAAAACCGTGAATCACTTGTTTGATTATATCACGTATCTGTAAGCTCTGAGAATCTCAAACTACGAACAGGAATATCAGAAATTCTATTCCGAAGATTGATTTGTTCCTGCACGGCTTGAACAAGCTGTGCGACTGCAACAGGTTCACAATAGTAGTTTCTTGTTTCAAGG
>CALETF010000156.1 GCA_937920005.1 uncultured Candidatus Altimarinota bacterium | reverse complement strand
AGGGGAGCCAAAACTCGCTCTCCAGTTCAGCAGATTATTTTCTGTATTCACGACGCTCAGACAGTTGCTCCCCTAAAAACCTGTTTCCGTGAATCATTTTTTAATTCCTTGTTTGCCACAAAATAAAATCTATCTTTTTCGTAGGAGTGGTATTCGTTATTCCGATTTCCTTATCAAATGTCTCAATCATATCTCTTGCCTCTGCGGAGCTCATAAAATTTCTATACCACAGAATAATCTGATTATATTTTTCTATAGTTTGTTTAAATCTTTCAGTAGAGGAGAGAGCGTAAGCTGGTGTTTTTATTTTCAGTCGTTTCAGAACTTCAGAATCCCAAATTGGCATATTGGGATTAATTGTGGCAACTACTTTACTTGAAAAAGAGGCTTCGAGACGACCAAATCGCTCATATAAATATTGAAGTACTTCAGCAAATGTAATTTGTTTATTTTTGTGTGATTCGAGAAAATTATAGAGAGCTCTGTAGAAATCTGGTTTTCTCCTCCTGACACGATAAAAACCATTAAATGTTCGTTGAAATTCTTCATCATTCGATATATCGACCTGCCAAAATCTCTCCATGGTTCTCTCGTATTTCTGGAGGCCTGTTTTTATGTTTTGCCAGTGAGTGTTTTTCATTTTACTCATTATTTAGCTTTTCCTTATCGTCCAACTGACGGAGAAAATCGTGACAATAATAGCCGCACAGATAAGACAGAGGAGGCAGTAGGCGTGGACGTAGAGGACTTCTTGAGAGATGATGTAACCATTGAAACAGATACCCGCGGGAGCTATCCAGTTGATGGTTAGTTGAGTGAGACAGTAGTTCATCCTAATATTTGTTCAGCATGTCTGTATAGTCTACGAATACTATCAGGGTTTGTTTCTATTGTTGGTCCACCATCTGATGGAGTTCTAAATGTATAGAGACCGTCTAGAACTTCTCGCAAAGATGGAAATTTGCGAATTAATGCTTGTTTTATTTCCTCTCGATGTTCTACCCATGCAGCCTCTGAAACGACCGTATCTGGTCAGAGAAGTACAGCAATAATAGCTTTTCGATTTATCAATAGGTCTTTGACATCACTTGTGTCTGCGTTAGGGTTATCTACAAGAGTCGCTGCCGCAACGAGCTCATCTACTTTAAAAATTTCAGGTATGGACATATAATATAATTAAAGATAAGTACAATAATTATATAGTTTTGTAGAAAAAGTAAACTATTGAGCTTTCATCGTCCAACTCACCCCAAAGATGGTGACGATAATAGCGGCGCAGATGAGACAGAGGAGGCAGTAGGCGTGGACGTAGAGGACTTCTTGAGAGATGATGTATCCATTAAAACACATTCCCGCGAGGGCTATCCA
>CALETF010000155.1 GCA_937920005.1 uncultured Candidatus Altimarinota bacterium | reverse complement strand
AAGACACTCTTTCCCTACACGACGCTCTTCCGATCTAGAAAAACTCGCCCAGATAGTAGGGGCAAAACCACAAGATATCCCCTCTACCGAATGTATCGATATGACATCTGTCTATGCTGATATAGATGATGAACATATGAGACTCTATCTCGAGAGAGAATTCTCTGTCTATGTTTCTCAGGGATGTAAATACAATTGCAATTTCTGCCAAGCAGCGAAAGGAAGACCAGAGATATATCGCGAACTCTCATGATTTCAAAATGAACTCAGACATCTCGTTTCTCGGGCAAAAAGTTTTTGATTCAATCAAATATCCTTTTATATGTCCAATCTAGATACTCTCCAGACGCCGGGGGAATTTGAGAAATTTCTCAGTGTCATAGAGAGGATACGATGAAACAATCCGTGATTTGAAATACACTTTAGATGACTGTGTGGTATAGAATCCTTTATGAATTGTTATTTTCATCATCATGATATGCTCGTACGAGCAAAAAATCTCTGACTGACAAAAATCGGGTACGGTATCGATGGTGCTACACCAGAAGTCTGGAAAAGCATCTGAAAATCACAGAATTTCAAAAGAATATCATGAACTGAACAATGGAGCGACCAGGAAAAAGCCATAAAAACGATTGAATGGACAAAAGAATTGGGAATACGACCAGAAATACTCATGGTATTCTGACATCCCAGAGAAACAAAAACATCGCTCCAGTCTGCCTATGATTTTTGTGCAGAAATGAAACAAAAATATGATGCACTCCCGAGGCCACATGTCAGCAAAACAGTCATTCCTGGTGCGCGTGCTTGGAAAGAACATCATAATCAGGATATCGTAGAGAAGTTTTTACAAGAACCTGACCTTTTTCAGGCTCTAGACTATACGGCTCTTGCTTCAGAGGTCACACATAGAAACAAGAGACTGAGACGAGCGACAAACATTTGGTACCAAAAGATTTGTGCTCTAGACCCTGAAGCAACACAATATACCATCCCCAATACACCTCATTATCAAAAAATGGCAGAGAGGCGAGGCACTACAGTTCAAAAAATGAATGAATGAAGATTTGATCGGTAATTACTTCTTTGTCCTCTGAGACATTTTTGCTACTACCTCCAGTGGAGTATAGGCTCACATCCTCCTCATACTATCTGCCTCTAGATGCCAATGATCTTTTATCCATTGTTGAGTTTTTCGATGTATTTCTAGAGAAGTTTTATCTGGTTCAAATACCGGTAGTTTTCACGAAGTAGAAATAAACCAATCAGAAATATAGCTCCGTGTAGATTCTAAATCAAAATGATCCATCGAAAAACCAAACAAGCCCAAAACTTGTTGAGCTTCGGGAGATTTTTTGAGAGCATTTATAGCAACACCGTAGTAGTGAAAATTTTCCCACTGATTCTTTTCTAAAATAGGTAAGAGAGCATGGTAGAGGGCATGTATTTTTTTTATCGTATCAACATCGTAGCTTCTTGCGACAACACCACGAGGATAGAAAGATTCACAGAGCATCATGAGTGTCTGGCGACTTTCTGGGAAATAACAATCAGGACCAACGAAATACTCGCCAAACATATCATATGATACGAGATACTGTCTCCCCAACTCAGCATCCCGACGAAGTTCCTGAGATTGCAGCTCATACCATTCCTGTAAACCAGCATCAAATTCAGTATCATATTTCACCCCTGGCATCCTCACGGGATCAACGAGTGGAGCCATGAGAAATTTTTGTGCAGCAAGGAGCAGCGGTGAGCGACGAACAGTATCAGAAAACTGTTCATACGAATCAAATTTTTCATGAGAAATATAACTCTCTACAACCTCTCACACCATTTTCTCATAGACAGCAAAACGGGCTGAATCACGACCAAGCCAAAAGTTTTTTGCAGGAGAAGTTATTTCATGAGTCAGCTGTCGCTTATAACGAGAGATATTATTTGAAACAGTTTCATAAAATTTCTGATTCGGGCGACCAAGATCATCTTTATTGTTGAGGCCTTCGCTGAGAAAAGTACTACTGTTTCGAATATGTTCAAAAAAAGAAGAATCTCATCTATAACCGATATTATGCCAATGGCCATTGAGAGATTGTTGAAAATAATTATAAAACTGATCATCTCTCGAGTGCATTTCTTGCAATGCGGCATACCGATCATCAGACAGAGAACGTATTTTACCAAGATAATACGCAAATCATGGTAAGGCTACGACAGCAGCTGCAGCACCCATACACCAACGACGTAAATTCTGTATTTTTTTACTCTGTTTTTGAAGCTCAGATTCTGTTTGATGAATTCTCTTTTGTGTGACATATTGCACATATTTTTCATGTGTATTATCTCGATTCCAGTATATAACTTGAAATGGTTGTTGGCCATTTTTTTCGCCATCAGAGAGTTCCCATCAAAGTTCCTCACGAAATTTTCTGACGATTTCATCATATTTTTTTTCACGGACATCACCTACTTTGATAGCAGGTTTTTTTAGAAGAATCATTGCGAGCTCAAAAAGTGTATATTTATAAGCATTTTTTCGTGAGCGAAATGAAGCCAGAACAGCATTATCAACTGTCTTTCGAAAAGCTTCATTTGACTCGTATAATTGCTCAAGGTGAGAAACAAGTGGATGATGAGAATCTGGGTATGCGATGAAATTTTTGATGATTTCCTGTGTTTCGGAATCGTGTTCAGAGTGAACAAAAGAAATCTTCATGAACAAGCTCGGATCGACATCCAGTTCAAGTAATGAAGAGAGGATTCGCTCTTCTTGTTCTTGTTCGGAGTAGTATGCTTCAGAAGAAACATTATTAAATGCGAGAGCAGCAGAACGATATATAGAAACGGTAATGGAAGGACATCACTTATTGAGCAAATCTGCAAGAGTAAGCGCAATTGTTTCAGGAGGATAAAAGGGGTGATTTGTTTTCTCTTCGCCACCTATCATGAGAGTTACTGGCGTATTGGTAAGTATTTTTTCTACACGTCATTCATATTTGATAACACTAGAATCACAACCATATTCCCCTTGTTGAAAAATATGAGCTCATGATATGTGACGTTTCTGTTGCATATTTATTTCTGAGAGTTCCAAAGAGAATCAAATAAAGCCTTTTGTGCTTGGTAGATATCAGCATCTTCAACAATAACGCCTATTGGCTCTTTATCACGTTGAGTGATATACGTCACTTTGTTATCGTAGATATTCATCTCGATAGGAAACATTCAGAAATTCTTGGGGAGAAAACGTATATCTGAAACAGAGGTAGCCGTGTAACCCTTGAGAAACTCACGGCACCAAGGCGTATCTTCTACAAGTGCCATTTTCTTCACTCACTTTTTTACACGTTTTTTTGCGTACACCTCATTGACCGCATCGAGATACTTACGCATGTTTTCGACATTGACTATAGTACGGATAGTTTCGGTAGACTGAAGAGAATCCTCGAGCATCACGCTGATACCTTCCAGACCTTGATAGAATCGTATTTTTGGGATTTGGAAATGTTCATTTCGGACACCATACAATTCAGAAATAATACTCGTGATTTTCTGCTGTTTACTCTTCGCTGTTTTCACCTCACGTTCTACCATGTGCTCTAGAACGTGCGGGTCTTCAGCTGTATACTTGGTCGTCTTTGTATGGATATAGGAATGAGCCAGTCATTTTTTCTCGAGAGCATCGAGTGTATCATACACAGTCGCCTTGGGGAGTTTTGTCTCAAGTACAAGACGTCCAGCATGAGTCGTACCAACACGCAAAAGAGCGAGATAGACAATCGCTTCATTCGGTTTGAGTCATATTTCGATGAGAACATCTCGAATCATACTCACATACTACCCCATTTTAAGAGGCTTTGCAAATATAGTGCCTCTCTCTTTTGACTATTTTTTTTCGAGCTTCCGAAACACCATCTGCCCATACACCAGAGCAATAATAGCCGAGAGCCACACGATACCAAAGATACTCCACCACACCGAGAGATAGTTGCCTCCTGCACGGATAACGAGCGTGAAGACTACGAGTGGCAATATAACCTGTCGAAAGAGATTCATCCAGAGACCAAACATAGGACGTTTGACTGATTGAAGTGCGCCAACAGTAATAAAGAGGAAAATATATCACCAGAAAAGTCCTATGACCACACTCGTATACTCACGACCGAGACGAACGATATTTACTGCGTCTTCGGCATCTTTTGGAGTGATAAAGAGTGGGTAGAGTTGATCTCGGAGTATCCAGATAACGAGTGCTAATGGGATGACGACGAGGGCCCCATAAATAAGGGATAATTTGTAGGTTTCTCGGACACGTGCGAAATTCCCCGCTCCATTATTTTGCGCGATAATCGCAGAGGCAGCGATGGAGAGACCGATGGTTGGCAAGAGCACGATTTGCTCAATACGAGTTCCGACACCGTAGATCGCCATGACAGCCGTCCCAAAATCACGGAGAAAAGCATTGATCACAAAGATACCAACCGCCACAAAAATCATAGAAATCGATGCAGGCACGGCGATATGAAGTATTTCTCGGATGACGCTCCATCTTGGACGCCAGTTGGACCACTGACAGAGAGCGAAAATACCTCGTTTTCTCACCACAGAAATCATGTAGAGAAGTGTCACCAGCTGGATAATAATCGTTGCCCACGCAACACCAGCTATCCCCATGCCTGGGATTGGACCCCAACCGAACATCAGGAGCGGATCAAGTCCGAGATTGACGATAGCACCGACGATAAGAGCATTACTATACGTCTTGGTATCTCCGTACGCATTGAGGAGACCATTGAGCGCGTATGAAAAAATAAACACAACCGAGAAAGACAATACAGGCACGATATAGCCGAGCGATAATGCTTGCACAGAAGGTGTCACATCGCCTGTCAGCGATAGGATAGTCGGAGTCGCCAAGAGGAGCGCTGGTGTGAGGACGATGATGAGAAGCACCGAGAGGAAGATGATATGCTCGAGAAACTCCGCAATTTGTTTGGTATTTTTTGCCCCGAGAGCATTACCAATGAGTGTCGATGCAGCACTCGAAATACCGTTTCCAAAAACAATAAGAAGCAGAAATATCGGGAACGTCTGGCTCATAGCGGTCGCCGCTTCGACACCGAGTTTCCCTGCCCAGTAAGCATCCGTGATATTGAAGAGTGTATTGAAGAAAAACCCTATTCCCGCAGGAAGACCGATTTTCCAGAGAAGTGATGGGATTTTGTCAGTAAGGAGATTTGGTTGAGACATAGAACCGAATTATAAGACAAAGTACAAAATACAAATTACAAAATAAAGAGAGTACTTTTGACAAAAGAAATAAGGAAGTAAAATTATGTATATAACCTTTTATTATATGAAGTCAGAAGAATATCCAAATAATGTCGTTTTAGCGCAAGCAATCTCGAAACTCGTCTGAGCAAAAGTAGAGCCAGATATTCTCAGAATACAGGATAAATTAAGAGATAATGCAACAATTCAAATAGTAACTGGCCTCTCTTGTACGGTAAAATATCAACAACCAGCAGAAAAATCAGGGAAAGTGACCGTCACGCTCACACCAAAAAAATGAGACGAAATAAAATCAGAAAAAGAATTTGATACTACCATGGATGAACGTGATATTGGTGATGTCACAGGTCATTTTCACGTATTACCGATTCACGCGTTCAAATCAGCAGTGCACGAGATAATCAATAAAAAATAATTAAAATTATGAACCCTCAACCAACCAATCCTCTCACATCTCTTCCAGACTCAAATGTTGGAAAAATAAAAGACGGGTGACGTGATATTGCGGGAAAACTTGAATACCCACAAACAGTAGTAGATACAATATGAGTCACTCTGAGAAAACTCCTGGGCAGTGCGGAAGCTCGAGCACATGTAGATAAAGAATCTCTAAAACAAATATTAGAAGCAATAGAAAAACATAGAAATCGTGTCATAGAACTCATATCAGACAAAGAATGTGTCAGGGTTATCGTTGGCGCAGATAAACACGTGAGACAAAAGCGCATGGAACTCGCAAAAGAAGTCCTCACTGAAATTGAGTGAAAGATTCAAGAAGCTCTCAAATAAAGAAACGAGGTTTGAGAGATAAAACTATCTCTCACTAAAACAGAAACGAGAGCCCGAGAGCAAATACTGTTTGAGCGTCCTGAAAACAGAAAATAAGCCGCTAAAGTGGAGAGCGAGTTTATTTGCTTTCGGTGGTTTTGGGTACTTTTGCCATCAAAAGTACCAAAGGAAATATCGAGTACAAAGAAATCGAAATTGAATATAATACACCTATGTTCACTCTCGACCAAATCCGCGAAGCACACGCAAAAGTCAAAAGCGGTGCCGACTTTCCACACTACGTCGCCGACCTCATCACACTCGGAGTGCGGAAGTACGACATCTACGTCCATGATGGTCATGGAGAATATTTCGGTGACACAGCAGACACACTCGTCTCCCCTGCCAAATACGAAGCTCTCACCGTCGCAGACACGAGCGATGCATCGGGATTTCGCAAGCGACTCCAGGCACACCAACGAGGAGAAACCGACTATATGACCTTCTGCCGAGATGCTGCCCGCGCTGGTGTCCTAAAATGGACTGTCGATACAAAAGCGATAACTTGTACCTATTATGACACAGCTGGAAATGTGATGTTAGAGGAGGAGATTCCTAGTTTATAATCTGCTCAACTTCTTTTAGAGAATTTTCAAGAGGCTTAAAAACAAATAAATCTAAATCATTATTACCTGATAACTTTAAAAATTTAGACTGTCTTCTTCATAATATTATTAGATCTTTTGCTATTTCCTGAATTTTTAAAAAATATTTTTTTGCCTCTTCTGGCGTACAAAATTTTGCCAATTTAGATTCATCAATTTTATCTAATAAAGTTCATTCCTGAGTAAGATCAGGAAAGTATCTTATATATCAGTAATTATGAGCAATAACATTTCTAAGTATATTGATATTTTCAACTGCTCGACAAATATCTTCTTTCAATTTGTAGCTCTCAGAATCTGATTCCTGTATATCAAAAATATATTCCATAGCATGGTACTTCTCAGAAAAATAAAGATTTTGAAAAATTCTGAAGAATGCTTTAGAAAATTTTTTTTGATCACTAGATTTAATAATATTAAGAATATCTAGTGGCAGATATTCAATAAAACAAATTAAAGAAAAATAAAACAAGTTATAGGACTCCGAGTACTTACAATAAACTCAATCTAATTCAGTAATTTCTTTATAAAAACTACGAGCCCTATCTAACCAAGACGGAGTATGAAAAGCTGTTTGACGCAACATATAAAAATAGTAATGTAATTATTGTTAAAGTAAATTTAAAGTAGTTGTAGTTTAGATATCAAAAAATATAATCCCCCTATGAACTCATCTACCTCCTGGAACCTCCCCCACTACTTCTACGATTCACTTACTGATTCGCGCATTGATGCGGATATAGCGACATGGCTTCCTGTGACGCGAGCATTTGCTGAGCGTTATCGTGGCAAGATCAAGCAATTTAGCACACCAGAAGAAGTGCTCGAATACTACGAGTACAACGAGACGATGGACATGGTCGGCAAGAAGACGATGCATTATCTGTCGTATCTCTCAGCACTCGATACACAAGACACAGAAGTCCAGAAAAAGCTCGGAGAGCTCGAATATCTGGGGATTCAACTCTCAGAACTGACGCTCTTTGTAAGCCAAGAATGGAAAGAACTCGGTGCAGAAAAAATCCGTGCTTTCGCCGAATCACCACTCCTCGCAGCGTACCGCAATGATCTCATCGAGACAGCCAATAGCGTCCAGTATGTGCTTGAGGAAAAGGTCGAACAAGCCCTCAATAAAAAGTCTCGTGCCCTTGGGATATTTGGACTGCATGAAGAGTTACGCAGTTCGTTTGAATTTCCTTGGACGTGAGAAGACGGCACAGAGAAGAAACTGACAGAGGAAGAGATGAGAGCGTTCGCAAAAAATCCAAATCGCGATATTCGTCGGAAAGCAGCAGAATCGATGAATAGTGTCTATCTCGTCCATCAGAATCAGATTACGCTCGGCAATCTCTACGCGGGTATTGTAAAAAACTGGAGTTCTTCAATGGAACTCCGAGGGTACAAGACAGTCATGAGTAAGCGCAATATCAGTGAACAAGTACCTGACAATGTCGTCGATACACTCATGTCTGAAGTGCAGAAATACTATCCACTCTATCAGCGTTTTCTCCGTGCGAAACAGAAGCATCTCGGCGTCGAGACACTCTACGGCTATGATGTGCATGCGCCAATTTTCAAAATCGAGAAAAAGGTGAGCTACGATGAAGCGATGAAAATGGTACAGGATATGTTTGACGGATTTGATAGCCGATTTGGGAGCTATGCACAGAGCATGATGAACGAAGGACGTGTCGATGTTTTCCCAAAAGCGGGGAAACGCGGAGGCGCTTTCGCGAGCTATGACAAGGGACTTGAGAGCTTTGTACTGCTCAATTTCACAGACACAATAGATGATGTATTTACCCTCGCGCATGAGCTCGGACATGCTATCCACGGTCATCTCGCACAAGTCCAGAAATCCCCTGTCTACGATGCACCACTCGTCCTCGCAGAGACGGCGAGTATTTTCTCAGAGTCTCTCCTGATGGAACGCATCCAAGCGACACTCTCCCCTGAAGAAAAACTCGAACTCCTCAATCAAAAACTCCTCGATGTCTTTGGTTCTATTCACCGACAGATCATGTATGTCAGCTTCGAACGTCGAGTCCACGAACATATCCACGCTGGTGGTGAAATGACCTACAAAGAACTCAATCTCTGGTGGGATGAAGAATCTCGGAAACTCTCAGGCGATGTCGTGACACCGATATTACCACCAGAAAAAAACTATACTTGGTCAGCAATTCCACATATCTTCGCAACACCGTTTTACTGCTACGCATACTCTTTCTGAATGCTCGTCTCTCTCGCTCTCGTCGAGAAATACAAGCGCGAAGGCAGCGCGATGATAGAGGATTATATCAAACTCCTCTCCTCTGGCGGAAGCGTCCCGCCTGTTGAAATATTACAATCTATCGGCATCGACGTGACCAAACCAGCGTTTTATAGCGAAGCATTTGCGACAATTGAATCGTGGCTCGTCGAGTTTGAAGCAAGTACACAAGACAAAGCACAAAGTACAAAATAATGGACTTTATCTACAGAAAAACAGAAACGAGAGTCCGAGAGCAAATACTGTCTGAGCGTCACGAAAACAGAAAGTAAAATGCTGAATAGGAGAGCGAGTTTATTTGCTTTCGGTGGTTTTTGGGTACTTTTGCCATCAAAAGTACCAAATGAATCGATTCAGAATGACAAAAATTAATGGAGAAATATTTGCATCCACGAGAAATATAGGGTACTATGTGACAGTAACTCCCTTTTCTCTATGGAAACTAGTACCCCTTCATCTGGTCAGATCACTATTAATAGTCTCGTTGTAGACAAGAAAATCCAGGAATATCGTGACTCAAAAGAGCTTCACTACTTCTGGGATATTTTCAGTGATTGTATCTCTGGCGAGCGTATCGACAAAGAACTCTCAGACAATGCTGGGAAGTACTATGGAAATAGAATTGGGGCCAGAAATACACTTATTCGTCATGATCTCGAAGAAGCAAAACTCTTCACTTCAGCACGTGATTCGTATGCAAAAGTCACTTGTGACAAAATCCTCCAATTCTTTCGCACCTCTGTTTTCTCATGGTCAACAGGTGGAAAAGAATATGTAAATGCTGGTTCTATCGAATCATTCAAGCATATGCCAACAGCGCATCTCGAGGAACTCTATCTCCACGAAAACATCGCCGAGATGGAAGCTCTCAGTGAACTCATCGATGATACCGTCGTCAAAATGATTGAAGAATTCAAGAGTTTCGAAGCTGTGCGCGCATGTTTCAACTTCTACAATCACCGCCCTGCATTTGGCAAAAATCCTCCTATTTTCCGTGATTGTCTCGAGCACATCGTCACACTCGCTCGTTATACAAAAGAAGCTGGTGTAAATGAATCCTATTTCCAAAATGCTGGTGCTCATGTACGACAATATCGTGACATGCTCGACCCACAAAAGGATGTACCAGAAGACTATCGCCTCTTCCTCGCATCGAGTGACAAATCTGCTTCTCAGGTTCGTCATGATATCGAGGAAACACTCGCGCAATATCTCAAAACACTCGTTTCTTTTGCTCAAATGCAGAAGAAAGCAACAAAAGATGAACTCAAGCTCGATCTCAATGGATTCCTCTCAGACACGGGCTACACCCTCGAATCCCTCCATTTCGAAATCGCACCAACCTACAAGAGTACGATGGACAAGATTATGTTCAAGCGCTCAGGCTGGGAACTGAATGCTATAACACCAAAAAAATAGAAACTTGCAAATATATATTTTCTATGATAAAATAAGTTCGTAACCTGCCACTTTATGAAAAAGATACCACTCCTCCTCATCCCGATTATCGCTCTCTCGAGCTTCGCAGAACCGCAATCTGCGGAATGTAGCTCAAGTCCGAGCTTCGGAACAAATAGTTGTGAAGTGTGTTATACAGATACATTTGATGCTACAGAAACAGGAGAAGGATGGACCAGCAACATCACTGATGTGAAAATCCCTTGGAAGCATGCTGGTGGAGAAAAAGCAGAAATCATCTATGACAACGAACAAAAATTTCCAGAAATAAAAACAGCGCTCAAGTTTTCTACAAAACCTGAGAAACCAGAAGAGCTCTGGACCAATCATGAGTCACTCGTTTGGACTCCATTCTCTGATCATAAGGAAGTATTTATCAAAAAAGGTGAAGAAATCGGTCTCTATAAACTCGCTGATAAAGCTGGTATAACAGTGCAAGGAAAAAAAGCAGATGACACACTCCTCTTCCTCTCTCCTCTCGTTGTCCGTGACTTTGATATGGAGACAAATGAAGATTCTGATCAAAAGACACGTAATATCTGTGTCCTTGGCAAATTCACTGTCAAGAAAAATGTCGTCGTTGCGCCTGTAACAACAACTCCTACAACACCCGCTCCTACCACTCCTGATCCAGTAGTAACAGAACCAGTCGAAGAAGTCAGCACAGAAACAGCACTCAATAGTGCTCCAGAAGAAACAGCGACACCAACAGAAGAAACACCAGCACTCAATGCTGCTGAACCAGAAAAAGAAACAGTCATCACCGCTGACCAAACAAAGACACAAACAGGACCAGTCCTCTGGATTACCCTCCTCCTCGCATTTGTCTTCGCAAGTGCATGGAATGCATGGCAGAAACAGAAGGGATAGACTTTTTAATACAAACAGTATAATAAAACCATGACACCTGGAGCGACAACATGACCAGGAGAAAATAGAGAAAACCTCGACAGACGTGCTGGAGAGACGACTCATCATGGTGAACAAGTACGACACACGAGAAATTTTTGTGACAATCTCCGCAAAGAAACAACATTCAAAGACCTCATAGAACAATACCATCAAAAGGGTATTTCTCGGGATAAACTCCTCGAAGAGTTCAAAAAAAGACTCAAATCAATACCAGCAGAACAACGTACCAAGATGGGTATCGTGAGTGCTGGAGCAGACATCACTGATGCAGAAGTAGAGAAATTTCTCTCCGATACAAAGTGTTTCGACAATCAGCTCATGTCTCAGATAGAGAGCGATGTCCGAGCAAAAGACAAAGCTCGTGAAAACATGGTTAATAATTGTCTCGAAGTAGCCCACGATGAATATGGGGATTTCAGCGAAGATGAGCTCAAAAACGCTCTCAAAAAAGAAGAATATGGACGTCTCCGAACGTTCCTCGAAGTACCAAAATATCGAAAAACCTACATCAAAAAACTTCCTGGCAGCCAATCGCTGAAAGAAAAAAACTTCAATGATATCAATTTCGACGAAATCACACGGGCTATCAGTAAAATGGATCCCTCGAATCCAAAGCGTCGTGAAATACAAGAAGCATGGCTCAAAATAGCACAGGTTGCTCATCCAGAAAAAAATCTCGCCAGTGCATTTCATGAAATAACACACGAAGGAGCTCCAAAATTTGATATAGCTGGAGCGTACGGGGCATTTTTCTCAAAAGAGAATACTCTTATCTCAGAAGAAAATCGTGAAAAAATCCTCAATTTCCTCGTACGACAATATGTGCCTCTCGTA
>CALETF010000154.1 GCA_937920005.1 uncultured Candidatus Altimarinota bacterium | reverse complement strand
CAAGCATAATGTGAAAATACTAGCATTTATTATTATCACACTACTCAAAAAATTTGACAAATTAAAAAATATACAATAATTGCAAATTGTAACCATATTATTATGTCTCCATCATCTTCTGTTCCTGCTAGTTCTGTAGTTCCTCTTTCACATGAGGAACTTCTCGCACAACTTACTGTCACCCTTCAGCAAGACCCAACTTCTGCAGCAACTCATGAATTCCATGCAAAAGCGCTCGATATTCTCGATAAAAACAAACCATCACACGATCTCTTCCCAAAAGGCATCGAAGTTGCAAACCTCCCGCAACATGTCCAAGAATCCTACAAACATGTCCAAGCTCTCTCACCAGAGAAACAATCAAAAATCTCCTATTATGAGAAAAATGGAGAATGGTGTATCAATCTCGATGGTACAAAAATCTCTCTCCAAAATGAATCTGCTGAAAATAATTCAAAGAACGGTATCAATGTCGTAGAAGGAAATACCTACTTCTCACAACCTGCCGCTCTCGCACATGCCAAGAGTAAATGACGATCACTTCCAACCACTACTCTCTGGAAACAAATGGCAACTTTTCTCGGTTGATTCAAAGAACTCAAAAATGTTCTTCAAATACCGCTGAACGGTTGGTTTCATCCTGTTGTCGGTCGGCAGGGCTTCGGCTATTATGCTGATGTCTGGTCTGCTGTTAGTCGTGAGTACATGTGCGTCAATGCCGATGATGGTGACGTCAACCACACTGGCAATCCTGCTGTCGGTCACGGTGTCCGTTTTTTGGATGCATAATATCTGATACTTCGTTCCTTTTTTCCTTTTGAGCCATTTTGTAGCCATTTTTTTCTATGGTCATGCACGAGTGACTGCCTGTGTATCAGGAGGCGTATAGCATCCTCATGGAGACTTACATGATGACAAAGTGATTTTCTAAGGATGCAAAATACACTCTCGGGACGACACTTCGTGAGAGTGCTTTTCAGACGGTACGATGTATTACTCGAGCGAATGCTCTCATGGAAAAATCAGAGAGAAGAAGTAAAATACACGAAGCAACACAGTCTCTGGAAGATTACCGTCTCGCCCTCCGTGTCGGACATGACCTCCATGAAATCTCTCTCAAACGATTTGCAAGTATCGCAGAAAAAGTAGAATCCACGAGCAAGCAACTCACGGCTTGGCACAAAAGTATGTCTGAAAAATATGAGAGGTAGGGCCAGAGTTGCAGTACTCTACGGAGTCTGCGAGTGTGCCAATATGTATCGACCATTCGTTGCGAGAATCTCAAGCATCTCACAATACTTGTCAGATACAGAGTGTTTTCGAATATTCTGTGTCGAATGCGAGAATGGTAGTAATGGTTTCATCCTGATGACGGTCGGCAGAACTTCGGCAATTATGCTGATGTCTGGTCTGCTGATAATCGTGAGTACATGAACGTCAATGCCAATGATGGTGACGTCAACCACACTGACAATCCTGCTAACGGTCACAGTGTCCGTTTTTTGAATACTATGCACCTCTCTGACCTCTTTCAGGCATACTTTGACTGTCGCCGTCGCAAGCGTCGCACTACACAAGCGATACAATTTGAGCAACACTACGAATCGAACTGTATTCAACTCCACAGAGAAATCATGAGTGGAACATATCAGCCAGAACACTATCAGCTCATCTATGTCACTGACCCCGTCATGCGAGAGATATTTGTGCCGACATTTCGTGACAGAGTTGTTCATCATTTGCTTGCTAACTGGCTCAAACCAAAACTGGAGAAACTCTACATCTACGATAACTATGCAGGACGAGAGGGGAGAGGTACACTCTTTGGCATTCGTAGAGCAGAGAAATTTATGAGAAAAGTCACACAAAACTATCAGAAAGAAGGCTATGTTCTGAAACTCGATATTGAGAGCTACTTCAGAAGTATTCCAAAGGAGACTTTGTGGGAGAAAATGCAGTCCGTCATTCCTGCGAAGGCAGGAATCCAGGCGGGATCAGTATTGGCGTATACAAATAACATAACCGTCAGAAATAATATCAGTATCAAGCTCACAGGACTAGATACCCGCCTACGCGGGTATGACGGAATATTTTCACAGAGTTGAGAAGAGAGAGAGAGAGAGAGTACTTATGAACCTCCTCGAAATCGTCCTCTTCCACGACCCGAGACAGCATTTCTCAGGAACAATCAATCCAGACTTTCCAAAACATAAAAGTCTTTTCTCTGCTTCAGAGAATTGTGGACTTCCACTCTGAGACCTCGTGAGCCAGATTCTCTGAAATTTCTACTTTCACGAACTTGATCATTTCGTAAAACATACACTCAAAATCAGGCACTATGGCAGATATATGGATGATATGATTTTCTTGCATGAAGACAGAAATGTACTTACTTCACTCATTCCAACTATTCAAAATTTTCTCAAAAACCTCGGACTCACACTTCATCCAGACAAGATTCTTCTCACCAGCACTTCCACAGGCTTTCTCTTTCTCTGAGCTTATATCAAACCGTGGAGGACGTATATCAGTAATCGCACGAAGAAGAATATGTACGAATGTATTCAGAACGGAAACAACATAGACCCTACTACTTTTCAACAACAGATACAATCATATTTTGGTCTGATGGGACATTTTGACACCTTTCGACTCCAAGAATGATGTCGAATTAGGATTCTAACGAGAGATTTTTAGTAATTATCCCCACATATAACCCCTTCCAAAATGCCCATAACGAGCGGTTTGTTCGTAGATAGGGCGACAGAGATCGAGGGAAGTGATGATACCTTGTGGAGTGAGGTCATCTCGGAGGATGTCTTGGTTTTCTGCGACACCGTCTATCCATGCGACGCATGAGACAGGGTGGCGGTAGCCGATAGCATAGGCGATTTGTACCATGACTTCGTTTGCTCCTTTTGCTCCCAGGATTTCGACGGCCATTTGGCGAGCCTTGTAGGCAGCAGAGCGGTCGACTTTCGTTGGATCTTTTCCTGAGAATGCACCACCACCGATAGGCACACGAGGTCCGTAGTTATCGACAGCGAGCTTGCGTCCTGTGAGACCTGTGTCGGCAGTGAATCCACCGATATTCCAGTCACCAGCGGGATTGAGATGGAGCTTCGCAGCAGCGATATCGTGTCCTTTGAGGAGCTCTTCTTTTTTGAGAAATTCTGTGACTTCTTCTCGGAGGATGTCGTGCGGAGTTCCACACCAGCTGGCTACAACAGCCTCTAGTTTAACGTTCAACTCTGTATCCAAAGTGATTTGGGTCTTCCCATCATTTGGATGAAGTTTCCAGAGGAA
>CALETF010000153.1 GCA_937920005.1 uncultured Candidatus Altimarinota bacterium | reverse complement strand
CCGTTTCACGAGACGTTTCGTTGCAAAAGCAAGACCCAAAGCAACAACAGCAGGTAATCATTCTGGAATAGCAGACACAGCGAGACTGACAGCAACCAAAAAAGAATGAGAAAATGCACCGCCCTCAAACAAAAGTACCGCGACAATAAACAAACAAAGTATCGTTATAATAATGGCAATTCTTCGTGAGAAATCTTCTAATTTTTGTGAAAAAGGATTTACTTCGTCCTGAATTTGCCCAACCATACCAGAAATATGCCCCAATTCCGTATATGCTCCAGTAGCAACCACGACAGCTTGACCTGATCCGGCCGCAACAGTAGTCCCCTGATAAATCATATTTGTTCTATCAGAAAGAGGAGTCGAATCGGCAATGATATGTGTGTTTTTTTCTTGAGCAACACTTTCCCCAGTGAGTATAGCCTGATTAACACGAAGACCTCCAGAGACGATTAAACGCGCATCTGCGACAATTTTTTCACCTTCATCAATCAAGAGGATATCCCCAGGAACAACATCAGTTGCAGAAATAATCTGCATTTTTCCATCTCGCATCACTCGGGCTTGAGGGGTAAGGAGGTTTTTGAGATGCTCTAAGGTGCGTTCTGTTTTATATTCCTGGAGAACACCAATAATGGTATTAATAATAACAATACCGAGGATTATTGCTGCATCAATATATGAACCCTCAAGAAAAGCTGCTAAACCAGCCGCGACAATCAAGACGAGAATAAGAGTTGATTTTAATTGTTCAAAAATCATAGACCAAAGACTTCGTCTCTTGGACTGTGGCAAACTATTTGGTCAAAATTGTTTGAGTTTTTCTGATGCTTGAGATGTTGTTAGTCATTCAGAAGAAGTCAAAAATTGCTTTTGCACCTCATCTGCTTCGAGGGTATGGAATATCATATATTTATGATAACACACAAAGACTATCCTTGCAAATAAAGAAGCCTTTTTTAACCCAATCTTTTTCTCATTTCACTCTTGTAGGCTTCCACACCAGGTTGGTTAAAAGGATTAAGCCCTATCATAAGACCAGAAAGCGCACAAGCATACATCATGGTATAGAGCAAATATCCGATATTATGGGGAGTAAGAGAATCTATTGTGAGCATCATACTCGGACATCCTCCGTCATTATGAGCTTTTGCTGTTGATTCAAGGGCTATGAGATTCATGTCATGGAGAGTTTTCCCAACGAGAGGATTGAGACCATCATCCATACCTCCCATGTCTGGAATGACACTACTAGAAGATGGCTCTTTTATCCACAACATAGTTTCAAAAAAGAGTCGACGTCACTCCTGAACATATTGACCAAGAGAGTGTAAATCTGTCGTATAGCTGAGGGTGTCAGGATAAAGGCCAGTACCTTCCTTACCATGACTCTCGCCCATGAGTTGTTTCCACCATTCACCAATAAAATAAAGGGATGGCTCAGACGTGATAAATAGTTCCGAAACAAATCCAGATTGTTCTAATGCAACACGTTTTTCAGCATAAATAAAGGCCGTGTGATATTGGTCGGATAGGATATCTTTTTTTGCCATTCGAGCTCATTCAATAAGTTTTTGTATATCTATACCTGCAACGGCACATGGGAATAAACCAACAGGAGTAAAGACAGAATAACGACCACCTACATCACTTGGTAGAACATACGAAACATATCATCTTTTATTGGTTTCGGCTCTGAGAGCACCATTTTTTTCATCTGTGATAACTACAATTCTCGAAGCAACTTCTTCTTCTGTATATTTAGAAAGAAGGAAATCTCGTACAAGCCTATACGATATAGCCGTCTCCATTGTTGTTCCAGATTTAGATATAACACACGCAGAAACTCGCTTATCTCTGTATTGAGCAAAAACTTTATCATACTCTTGCCCGCTCAAATGATTCCCAAGAAAAACAATCTCACAAGCATCTATTTTTCGCGTAGAGTAAAATGCTTCAATAAGAGCGCGTGCACCTAAATAAGATCAACCAATTCCACAAACAATGAGAACATCACTTTTTTGAGCAATAAGATGTGAATGGGATTGTATTTGTCTTATTTTCTCATCAGTCATAGATTCTGGGACATCAATCCAACCGAGATAGTCGGATCATTGGCAAGTTTTATTCTGCAAAGCGATATTCGCTTCAGAAATAGTTAATGATGGATTATGTTTATCTTTGTTTGAAAGAAAAACATCAACATAAGAAGTTCAAAGAGAAAGGTAGGACATAGAGTGCATTAATTTTGATAAGCAGCAGATATCTCTTCATATATTATTCGAGAAGTTTCACCAATAACATATCGTAACTTTTCGATATTTTTACTCTTGGCAGAGATACAAGCAATATAGGGATAAGGGGCAT
>CALETF010000152.1 GCA_937920005.1 uncultured Candidatus Altimarinota bacterium | reverse complement strand
AAGGCCAACTTTCACATGCAGTGGAAGCTATTAAAAAAGTAACTCATCAATCAAATATTCCACCTGTTATCTCTCTCGCAAAACGTATTGAAGAAGTATTTCTCCCACAAAATTCCGATCCTATTCTGCTAGAGAAAGGATCTTGAGAGCTCATGATACTCCAAAAAATCCGTGATGAAGCACATAGATTTGCTATTAATTACAACCGCAGCTCTCGAGAAAAATCATATACCAAAACACTCCTTGATGAGATACCAGGTATTTGACCAGTAGCTCGGAAAAAAATATTTACCGCAGTATCACGTATAGAAGAACTCTCATCCTGGAGCTATGAACAGGCAAAAAATACGTTTGGCAAAAAAACTGCAGAAACACTACAAAATCACGGTATTATCGGCGAATAATTCTTTTCTTTTCTACACTCGCAAGAATCTGGATAACAAGGAGGAAATGAACTAAAACCGGGATATTAAAAGAAAAATACAAAGCAAAAAATAATAATGAAAGCTGTTGTCCGCTCGAGAGAAATTTCCAAACGCGAATAACCAAAAATAAGATCAAGCCAAGCAATAAAACACCAAAGTGAAGAGCAAAATCAATAAAGACATTATGACTCCTATCAATACGGTAAGCCGGGTCCTCATACACAGATAAGAGAGGGTGTCGGAAATACTCAGATACAGACAGAAATCCATCAGGACCATATCAGAAAAGGAAATGGGGTATATCGTGAATAAGTGCAGCGAAACCAGTCTTCCAGAGATAGAATCGTGCTATAAATCACTGCATTTTTTGCAGTGCCAGTATATCCTGACCATAGTCCATGAAAATATACACAACAGTCGAAGAAAGAGAGATAAGAAAAATACTCCAAAAAACATAACGATACTTCTGACGCGTCACCACATGATTCATGAGAACAACAAAAACATAGCATGCAAAAAATATCCACGCAAGATAGCTTCATGTCCAGTATACCAGCACACCTCAGACTACCCATAGAATTATATCCCAAAGAGCTTTATGATGTCCTTTGTGGGCAAATATTGTTTCATGCATAAGAGGCAATATCATGAGTGTGAGACCGGCAAGATAGTTTGGATTACCAAGTGTGGAAAATACTCGACGCATATCGAGTCTCGTCTCATAGGCGTCTTGGAGTGGATCAAGTCAGATTTTCTGAAAAAAACCATAAAGAGCGACACCAATAAATCCATAAAAACTCACTTTAAAAAGTTTTTTATGTTCTGAACTTGTATTCTGTCGGAGAAGAAAAAACAAAATCATGAGCGCCATGTAAAAAAACCAACCATGATGTTTTTCGAGATTACCAAAGACAAAATAAGGATTAATAGACTGATTAATCAAAATAGCAGCTCCTGTCCATACAAAAAACACTAAAATCACCTGGAAAAACAGAATAGAGACTCTGCCCTTCTTCTTTTGAAAAAGAGATATAACATGAGCAATAGAAGCAAAAAACACACAGAAAAAAAGAAAAACCACCTTCACAGATTCAAATCCTGACAAACGAAGAAAAGAAAAACGACTCGTAATATCTGAGAGATCTATGCCCAGAAATGGGATATAGAGCCATGCATATATCAAGGGGGCTCACAAAAATAAGAGCTGGAGAAAAAAGAATCGAATTTTTGCCATATATAAAGTAATTATATGAGAGTCTCGAGAACTGCAAAAAATCTCTCTACCTCCTCTCTCGTGGTCTGGAATCCTATACTCATACGAACTGTACCAGACACTCAGAGATACTTATGTAATGGTTCACAACAATGGTGACCAGAGCGGAGGCAAATACCCTCTTCAGCACATGCATCAGCAATATCATTGGCATGTTTTTCAGGAATAACAAAAGACCAAACACCAATTGCATTTGAACAAGTAGAGTGAAATACCTGGACTCATCGAGACACAAGGGTGGCAAATTTTTGATTCACGAACTTGATCAGTTCCTGATAATTTTGAGTGAATGAGAGATGATTTTCTTCTAAAAAATGAATAGCCGCATCGATCGTGATAGCCCCGGTAATATGAGGTGTGCCAGGCTCCCAACGTTCTGGAATACCGGCTTGTTCGTAGCCATCTTCTGAAACAAAATTAATAGCACCTCCTCCACCAATTGGTGCCTGCCAGGCTTTCTGAAGAACCTTCCAAAGAGTCAAAACTCCTATACCTGTATCTGCCATCATCTTATGCCCCGAAAAAACAAGCGCATCACAATGTAAATCTTTCATAGAAATAGGACCATGCAAAACCATTTGACTCGCATCAACACAAAAGAGTACATCAGGTCAGATAAGATCCCGCACTTTCTCAAGCGGATGAACAGCTCCTGTTACATTACTTGCATACTGTAAACTGACAATTTTTACAGAAGCATTCATTTTATTCTTCAAATCTTCCAAATCCAAACGGTAGTCTGAATCAAGAGACACAAATTGTACTTGAGCCCCTACTCTCTCAGCTATCATCTGCCATGGAACAATATTAGCATGATGCTCAGACACAGAAATCAGAATGGTATCTCCTTTTCCAATGACACCATTTTGCTCAACAGCGAGAGCAAGCATATTCAGAGCGTACGTAGCAGAATAGGTATATATAACCTCAACCGGTTCACAACCTATCCAGCCTGCAACAGTTTTTTTAGAGTTTTGATAGGCCACCATGGCTGCCTCAGCCAGGTCATAGTTTCATCGTCCTATATTGGCATAAGAATTGAATTCGAATTCTTGACGAGCCTTTATAATCTGAGGATGACGCGGGTACGTCGAAGCATAATCGAGATATATACAGTCTTTGTTCATATCAAAAGTATATCTATTTTCCAAAAAGTCATAGCGGAATATAAATAAGAGTTGCAACATAAAAATATCTCGGTAAAATAAGCCCATTCTTAGCTTACAAAAGGTATTTTCATGTCCCTCTACCAGTCCTATCGCCCGCGAGTATTCTCTGATGTCGTCGGACAGGATTTCGTAAAAAAAATCCTCGCTAATTCTTGTCGCACACAGACTTTTCATCATGGATATATCTTTTTTGGTTTTCATGGTATTGGAAAGACGACACTTGCCCGCATCTTTGCAGAAGCAGTCAACTGTACCAATATTACCCCAGAAGGAAATCCGTGCCATAAGTGTACAAATTGTACGTCTTTTGATGAAGGAAAAATGATAGACGTCATTGAGATAGATGCGGCCAGCTATACTGGTGTCGACAATATCCGAGAAGTCATCGATCATGCCAAATTCACTCCAACACAAGGCAAATTCAAGGTCTACATCATCGACGAAGTCCACATGCTCTCAAAAGGTGCTTTTAATGCTCTTCTGAAGACCCTCGAAGAGCCTCCAGCACACGTTATATTCCTTCTTGCAACAACAGAGATACACAAGGTACCAGACACCATCCTCTCTCGCGTAATTCGCTTTGATCTAACAAAAATAGGTGAAAAAGATATGAGTGATCTACTTGTCAAAATCTGTAAAACAGAAGGTATTACCTATGGGGAAGATGCGCTCCAAATGATTACACATAGAGCACGTGGAAGCATCCGAGATTCCCTCACAATGCTCGAAAAATGTATCATAGAAAAATCCGTAACGGAAAAAAATGTCGAATCAGCACTCCATCTGGTCAATGTAGGATTTTTACGAGAAACATTTGAAGCATGTATGAGTGGTAGATGAGAGGATATATCTCACATTCTAAGCACTATCGATAGTGAAGGTATCGATGTCCGACAATTTGCTGCACAAATGACAGAATGGGTAGTAGATAACATAGCAGAAGCATTTGAGAAAAATATTTTTCCAAAATATAAAGAAATTTTTGATCTCTTTACTCGCGTTTTTGTCCAAAGCAGACAAGTCTCTGTACCAATGGATATACTTCGTATGGCCCTCTATGAACGAGTGAGTCAAGGAAAAATAGAAAAAAAAGAAATAATAAAAAAAGACTCTATTATTCAGGAAGAACCACAAAAAGCAGTTTTTTTAAACAATCCAGAACACGAATTACCAGCCCCTTCACATGAGCTTCCATTGCCAGAAATAGCTCTTCCGTTACCGGAAAAAGAACTCCCACCAGAGTCTCATGAATTATGAACAACAAGTGAATGATTTTCTCCAGAAATCTTCCTGACAAAACTCCAAGAATTAGGGATAAAGAGTACCATGATACCACTTCTAAAAACAGCCACAATCAGATTAGAAGGACAAACAATAACGATAGAAACAACTGGTTTTTGCCAGAGCAAATGTGCAGAAAATAGTATTCGTCAAGTACTCGAAGAGGCGGCAAAGTCTTTTCATGCAGAAAATATCAACATAGATCGGAAGAGCGTCGTGTAGGGAA
>CALETF010000151.1 GCA_937920005.1 uncultured Candidatus Altimarinota bacterium | reverse complement strand
CAAAAACATGATAAGGGTAATATAAATTTTAAAATTGATATTTTGAGACCAGATTATCTGTGACAAATTAATTTTTATCTTATGCAGATAGGTATTTCGCAATACGAACAAATTACAATAAAACTTATTGCTACTGTAGAAAAATTCGAGCGTTTTATAAGTGATGTGACTTTGTGAAAATATAATATAAATGCTGAGTCTTCTGCTTTTACTTCTGACAAGAAAGACTCTATTGGCCCTGATTTAACAAATGTATAGCTATAATTGATAGCTGGCTAATTAGAAAAATTTTCGAGAAAAATTTGAAATCATAAAATATTTTCTATACTCTCACTTGTTAGGTGGAGTAGTGCGGGGGTAGCTTAAATGAGCGAGAGCACTAAGGCTTCAACCCTTGGAGGTACCGGTTCGAACCCGGCCCCCCGCTCCAATCCTATCAGATACGCAGACATAGCTCAATTGGCTAGAGCGCCGCCTTGCCATGGCGGAGGTTGTGGGTTCGAGTCCCATTGTCTGCTCCATAAATAATTTAAAAATCACTACTTCGGTAGTGATTTTTTTGATAGTTACAATTTATCTAAATTTATTTATATCACATCTTTTTCTGAATAAGGTGAACAAGAAAAATCTTTCGCGTAGTGATTTCATTCTATATCTTGATATATGAAACGAAAAGTTGAGTTTTGTCCTTTACTAAATCTAGCTGCTATTTTATATCTTTCTCCAACTAAAGCCATATTTAAACCATTTAATGTTCATGAAACTTCTTCTATATAAGGTCTTTTAATCATGTTATCTTTATCTACAACGTATACTACAAACAATGGTGTTGTTGATTCTGAATCTCTTATTTCATGTGTTATTGTAAGTTTTGGTTCTATGCTTTTTCGATGCCTTTGGTCTGCTATCATACGATCACGTTTGGCTATTTCAAATTCAAGAAGTTGATGATAAATGGCATATATGGCACCTCATAAGGCAAGGCTAGAAAAAAGTGCATTAAAAATTCAAAAGCTATCTCACAATTTCGCCATTTCTTCTAAGTTATTTGGTAATCGCCAGTCTAAATTCTGTGTTAAAAAACAAAGACCAAGAAACCAAATGATTATTATGATTACAAAAATTATTACAGGCACGGAGAATTTTTTCATATACGCAATCATTATACTCACCTTATTTCTTTTACAATTTTGCATAATTCACTTTATGTATAGATTTTTTGTAACTTTTCGTTTTTTCTTATACTTCGCCTATGAAGTTTCTGATTTTCTGAGACATTTATGGGAAAGTAGGGCGTCGAGTATTGGCAAAATACTTGCCAGATTTACGTGCAAAATATAGCCCAGATGTTGTTATCGCAAATAATGAGAATATCTCTCACGGTAAGGGCCCACGCATGAATCAGATTGAGTGGCTCAATGCTCAAAAGGTTGATATTTTCACTGGTGGAAATCATACACTTGATTCTTGTGAGGATATCCGTGCGTATCTCGATCAAGAAGATTCAAATCAACTCAGACCTGATAACATCGTCGGAGAGGATGTGCCAGGTACAGGGCACAGAGAATTCATCTTTGGTAATAAAAAAATACTCGTTATCAATCTCATTGGTACGGTCTTTATGGGTGATAAATGTCCATGTGATAATCCGTATCAGAGAATCGATCATATTCTCAAAGGGAAAAATATGGCTGAATATGAGGCTATATTGGTTGATTTTCATAAGGAGACGACGTCTGAGGGGTACGCTATGGCTAATCATCTTGATGGCCGAGCATCACTTCTCTGGGGGACACATACACACGTACAAACAGCTGATGCGGATATCTGGCCGAAATGACTTGGCTTTATCAATGATCTCGGTTTTGCTGGCGCACGAAGAAGTATCATCGGTGTCGAGTGGGAAGCAGTGAAACATAGATTTATCGATGATCTCCAAAAATGACTCATGTCTCCGGATGACCACGGAGCAGGTGTACTTTCAGGGATGTACGTAGAAATCCTCAACAGAAAATGTACTATCATCGAACCATTTCGAATCTGTGAATAATATGCCAATCACTATCACCATTGACTGACCTGCTGGTAGCGGCAAATGAACGACGGCAAAAAAACTTGCAGAAAAACTCTGATTCAAATATCTCGATTCAGGTTCTATGTATCGAGCAGCATGAATTTATCTCAATGAACGGAAAAAAGATCTCGAACATCTCACTGATGCTGATGTAGAGGGAATTGAGCTTTCTTTTTCTCATTTTGGTGCGGTGCAAATCCACGGAATAGACTATGAATCTCGGATTCGAACGGCAGAAGCTGGAGTCTATGCATCACTGATTTCATCGCAAAAACCTGCCCGAGATGTCGTCATAGAATCTGGGAAGAAAATGCTTCAAAAAGATAATTACGTCCTCGAAGGTCGAGATACAGGTACGGTTTGGGCACCATACGCTCAGGTAAAAATATATCTGATTGCTGATGCCTCTGTTCGTGCACACAGACGATGGCTCGAACTGCAGAAAAAATGAGATAGCATCTCCGAACAAGAAGTATTGAAACAAATATGCGAACGCGATAATCGTGATATGACTCGCGCAGATGGCCCTCTCAAAAAGCCAGAATGAGCCTATATTGTTGATACGACGCACATAGATATCGATGAGCAAGTGGAGCGAATTTATGATATTGTGCAGGATGTTTTGCAAAAATAGCAAAATCTCTCATAATACAAAAACCTAAGCAGATATGTACGGTGGAGTAATCCACTGAGGAAAGTCCGGACACTATCGGGGAGTAATCCCCATAAAACCGAACAGCTAACGGCTGCCTCCTGAGCAATCAGGACGGGAAAGTACCACAGAGACTATACCGCCTACTTCGGTAGGTAAGGGTGAAAAGAGTGGGGTAAGAGCCCACAGTTGTGCATGGTAACATGCACAAGTGGAAAACCCTCGGCGGTGCAAGTGAGTTGGCCCTCGCAAGAGGAGGCTCATGCTTGAGGCGATAAGCGATTATCGTCCCAGAGAGATTCATATCGAGATACAGAATCCGGCTTATTACTTGGGTATAAAATTCTTCATTCGTGGAGAATTTTTTGAAAAATGATTGACAGCTCTACTTTGTATTTGCAATTTATGGGTTTTTCTTACAATCACCGCATAATCCTTTATTTTTCCTTATGAAGTACCTAACAATTGCCATCATCGCCCACGTCGATCATGGTAAAACTACGCTCGTTGATGCCCTCCTCAAACAAGGTGGAGCTTTTCGTGATAATCAAGCT
>CALETF010000150.1 GCA_937920005.1 uncultured Candidatus Altimarinota bacterium | reverse complement strand
TCACGACCAATGCGACAAAAATTGGTTTCGATGTTTCAGAGGCGACAAAAGATAGAATTATCGATGATTTCGAACAAATCGAGGGGAAAGTCGTCAAAAGTCTCGATGAGTATTTCTCTCCAGAATTCATCAACCGTATTGATAAAGTCGTTGTATTCCATCCGCTCGATACCAAGGTGATTAAAAAAATTATCACTCTTCAGCTCGTTGAACTACAGAAACGTCTCGTCAATCTCGGTGTCACGCTCGAATGGGCAAATCCTGTTGTAGAGCGAATACTCAAGGATACCTATAATCCAGAATTTGGTGCACGACCAGTTCGTCGCTATATTCAGACAAAAATCGAAGATGCTATTGCTGATCGTATGATTGGACAAAAAGTAACTTCAGTCAAAGTGACGAATGGGAAGAAAGAAGGCTTTGAGTTTGATGTGAAATAGTTATTCAAATTTTTTTAAAATTAATAGGAAAAGCTAGTCTTTTCCTATTTTTTTATACAATGTCTTTAATAGTATTTATACTTTTCACTATGGCTTCTCTTGACCCTCATGATGAGCGAACAATTCGTCTCCAAAAACTTCAAGCGCTTCGAGCTCTTGGTGTGAAGCTTTATCCTGATAAATTTCATAAAAAACAGGATATTGCTGTGATTCGAAAAAAATCAGAAAAACAAACACTTCGTACCATCGAAGAAATTATTCCTGAGCCGCAAAACGATGTCCACACAGCAGGGCGTATTATGCTCGTTCGTAGCTTTGGTAAGCTGATTTTTGGTACTTTGCAAGATTATTCTGGACAGATACAGTTCGCTCTTTCACGAGATTTTTGTTTGCTTGATCAGGATGGATGAGAAATCCGCGAAGTGGGGAAAGAACCAGTATCTGCTTTTAAAATATTTGAAAAATATATCGATCGAGGCGATATCATCGGTATTCATGGTGAATTATTTGAAACACACAAAGGTGAATTGACTGTTTTTGTACGCTCTTTTCAGCTTCTCTCAAAATCATTTCTCCCACTTCCAGAAAAATTTCATGGTCTTGCGGATGAAGAAACTATCTATCGCAAGAGATATCTCGATATGATTACAAATAGAGAATCGTATGATCGTATGATATTTCGGTCTCGATTTGTTCAAAAGCTCCGAGAATTTTATTACAAAGAAGGTTTTATCGAGGTGGAAACTCCTACTCTCTGAAACAGCGCTTCTGGAGCCCTTGCACATCCATTTACGACACATCATGAGGCGACTGATGCTGACCTCTATCTTCGTATAGCTCCAGAAACTTCTCTCAAAAAATGTACTGTTGGTGGCATGGAAAAAGTCTTTGAAATAGGGAAGTCATTTCGCAACGAAGGTCTCGATCCTTCACACCTTCCAGAATTTACCTCTGTAGAGCACTACGCTGTCTACTGGAATTATGAAGATAATATGGATTTCACCGAGAGGATGTTTGGTTTTATACTCGATGAGCTCATGAATGGAAATAAAAAAGTAGAAATTATCAATTCAAAAGGAGAAAAACATATGGTCGATTTCTCTGGCAAATGGCCACGTCGCTCTATTTGTGACCTTATTGAAGAGCACTCTGGTATAAATATCTATAAAGAAAATACACTTGAGAAACTCCAGAAAGCGATTCAAAAAGCTGGTATCCAGATAGATGGTATGATGAAGCTCTCGCATGGCACGCTCATCGATAAGCTCTATAAAAAAGTCGCTCGACCACACATCATCAATCCAACCTTCGTCATTCATCAACCGCTCGTACTCTCACCACTTGCTCGTCTCAATGATACGAATCCGACTATTGTTGATCGATTTCAGCTCTGTATCAATGGTTGGGAAGTGACGAATGCCTACTCCGAGCTTGTAGACCCCCTCGATCAGGATGAGCGATTCAAGAAACAACTTGATGCAAAAAAAGCAGGGGATGATGAAGTAGCGATGCCAGATGATGATTTCGTTGCTGCTATGGAACATGGTATGCCACCGCAATCTGGTTTCGGCATGGGTATCGACCGTATCGTGGCCCTCCTGACTGCACAACCAAATCTTCGTGATGTCGTATTATTCCCACTCGTGAAAGATAAAAATCAAAAAGTTGAAGCTCCTGCTCAGACAAAAACTGTTGAGAAAAAATCCTTGAAAAACGAAGAAAATGATCCACACCGTCATATCAAAATTGATTTACCAATTGTAGCAGCTACTCTCGAAAAATACTCTACAACAACAAAAAATCACAATCTCACTGTTGGTCGATGTATGCGCTATTTTGGTCAGAAACTTGGTAAAAATGCGGACTACTGGTATGCTGTTGGTGTGCTCCATGATGTAGACTGGGATCTCGTCGAAAAAGATGCCGAGCGTCACTGTGGTGAATCACTCATGCAAATTCTCGTAGAGATGAATGCTCCAGAAGGTATGCTCGAGGATATCCGCTCTCACTATGAAGAGAAATCCCCACAACACGGACTTGATACAGATTTACGTAAGTACCTCGCTTCTGTCGATGAACTCTCAGGATTTATCTGGGCATGTTCTCGCATGACACCAAATAAGTCACTCGATGAAGTCAAAGTCAGTTCAGTTATGAAAAAACTCAAAGATAAGGGATTTGCAGCTGGTGTCAGTCGTGAACACTGTCGTCGTTGTGAAACTCTTCTCTGAATCAGTCTCGAAGACTTTATTCCGCAGATGATTAATGGAATGAATATTTTTGAATAACCACTACTTATGCTTAAATGAAAAAGAGTTAAATTCTATAAAGTATTATTAGTAGTCATCACCTTTATACTTTTATATATTACGTGAATCAGGTTTTATACTATTTTTAATAGCACAAACCTCCAAGGGCAGATTATTGATGTTTATTTTCAAGGACCACATAGTTGTGGTTATAGGGCTTATAGCAAAAATTGTTATGATGCTTTTGCAAAAGTAAAATATCAGACACCAATTTGAGAAACATTTTATCAAAGTTTTAGATTTGAATCATATCTCCGTAAGACTGAAGTTGAAGATGTGAAAAATTGAGATTTTAAACTAAGATTTAGTAAGGGCGATGAAATCGCTATTTACCGCAACGAATCTCTTGATACAACGTATATTGACGATATAAATTATTTGTGGGACACTCCTCTTCAAATATTATTATATACTTTAGGAGCTATATTTATTATCGAAATACTAATCTTCAAACTTCGAGATATAAAATTAATTTCATAAATATTTTCTGATAATTAAGGGTTGGAACTATTTGTCATATAAGAAAAATCCCTACAATCATCGCATATGAAATACGAAATAGTTATCGGTCTTGAGACCCATGTCCGTGTTGGTTCTATTACCAAAATGTTTGATGCTGTGCCAAATGCTGTCGCACTCGAACGTGATCCAAATATCAACATTTGACCACTTTCTCTTGGTCTTCCTGGTGCTCTCCCAACATTGTCTGAGGGTGTTGTGGATTTGGCCGTGCGAGCTTCGCATGGCCTTCGCATGACGGTGAATACATTTTCTCAATTTGACCGTAAGAGCTACTTTTATCCTGATCTTCCACTTGGATATCAGATTACACAACTCTTCCATCCACTTTCAGAACATGGTCATCTCGATACTTTTGTCGGCGAAGAATTGAAACGTTTCAAAATCCGTCGTATTCATATTGAGGCTGATGCTGGTGGCTCAAAACACTCTATTTCGAAGTCTCTCATAGATTTTAATCGTGCGGGGAGTCCACTGATGGAAATAGTCACGGAACCAGATTTTTGTTCAAAAGAAGATGTCCTCGAATACCTCAAAGAGCTCCAGAAAATCATGCGATTCGTCGGTGCTTCTGATGCTGATATGGAAAAAGGACAGCTCCGTTGTGATGTAAATATTTCGATACGACCAGAAGGGAGCCATGAACTCCGAAATCGTGTGGAATTGAAGAATCTCAACTCATTTCAGCAAATTGGACGTGCCATCGACACAGAAGTAAAGCGACAAACAGAAATCTATGATGAAAATGGTACAGTCGATCAGGAAACTCGTGGTTGGGATGATGACGCAGGGGAGAGTCATTCACTTCGTTCAAAAGAAGATGCGATGGATTATCGTTATTTTCCAGAGCCTGATTTACCACCGCTTGTTATCACACGAGAATACATCGATGAACGTAAAATCGCGGAACTCCCGATAGATCGTCGACAAAAGTATCTGAATGACTGGAAACTTCTCCCTGATGATGCTCGTATCCTCAGTTCTGAGCGAGCTATGTCTGATTTCTTTGAAAAAACAGTCGCTTTAACCAACGAACCAAAAAAGTCAGCCTCACTTATTCTCACGGTTATCCTCGGTATTCTGGGAAAAGGTGATGAAGAAATCGATTTTTCTACCCTCAAAATCACTCCAGAAGCACTTGCCCATGTCGTGAATATGCTCAAAAATGATGAATTATCCTCTACCAATGCACAGGAAGTTGTACGAATTCTCTTGAATGAAGGAGGAAATCCAGATGACATAGTTGATTCAAAAGGTCTCCGACAAGTGAATGATACAGGCGCTATGGAATCAGTTGTCGATGCCGTTCTCGCTGCCAACCCAAGTCAGATTGCCGAATACCAAGCTGGGAAAGTCAATCTTTTTGGGTATTTCGTTGGTAACTGTATGAAGGAAAGTAAAGGTCAGGGAAATCCAAAAATTTTCACTGAAATATTGACTAGAAAATTGACAACAAAATAAGAGAGGAGTAATATGCATGAGTATGAGAAAAACCCTCTTACTTACTTTACTTCTCCTGTATCAGGGGGGTTTTGTTTTCTCTCTCAAGGATTGTAGCGATCTTGAAACACAGTATGAGGATGCCAAAAATGAAGTTCGTTCTTCGATGGAAACATGGGAAATGATCTCAGAAAACTCTTCTCAAAGAGCAAAATTTGCTAAATCGCTCTCAGAACTTCTCGCAAAATGAGTGAAGCTCGAGAATGCCTACAATGAATGCGTCAAAAATATCGCTAATATTAATCAAACCATTAAACGTTATTTTGATGTTGGGAATGATTATTTTTCTGATTGAGAGTGGGATATGGCTATTGAGCAATACAAAAAAATTGTTGATCTCGATACGTCGTCTTACCATGCTTATTACAATATTTGATCGGCCTATCTCAATAAAAAAGATTACTCCAATGCTCTTGAATATTATCAGCATGCTCAGCGCTTTGCTCGTGGTCGATATCAGGTAAAAGAAGTACGATGAGCCCTGAGTAAACTCCAGGAAAAAATAAAAAAACAGCAAGAACTCGAACAGGCTCCGAGTAATGACACTTTTTCCAATCTCCAGTACTATCTCAAAATGCTCAATGTCCCTGCTGCTTGGAATAAGGTTACACAATCAAATGAGGCGATTGTAGCTGTGATTGATGATGGAATCAATATCAATCATCCTGACTTAACTGACAATATATGGGTGAGTCCTGATGCAAAATATGGTGCTAATAAGATAAAAAACTTTGCATGAGATGAGGTTCCAGATAATTTCCCAACAGGAGAGCATGGTACCATGATTTCGGGTATTATTGCTGCTGAGATAGATAATAAAAAATGAATTGCTGGTATTGCAAAAAATGCAAAAATTATGCCTCTCAGAGTTTTTGATTTCAAGTGAAATGCTCGAGAAGATAATATCATAAAGGCTATACGATATGCTATTGATAACAAAGCGAACATAATAAATCTCAGTCTTGGTCAGAGTCAATTTACTTATAGTAGAAAATATGACGATCTCATGAAATATGCCTATGAAAAGTGAGTGATTGTTGTTATCGCTGCTGGTAATGGAGATGTGCTGTCGTATAAAAATACGGGAGTAAATACGACTATTAACCCTATTTCTCCTGTGTGCAATAATTGAGGGAGTAAGCACTATTCTCTTGGTGTTGAGTCTCTCGATAAGAGATGAGCCCGAGCTCCTTGGTCAAACTATGGTGCCTGTGTTTCATTTTCTGCTCCTGGTGAAGCTATTTTTTCTACCTCTGTTTCTGTTTTTAATAAAGAAAATGGCGTGGATTACAGGACAGATAGCGGTACGTCTTTTTCGGCTCCGATGATTGCGGGTATTGTAGCTCTTTGATACAATCAATATGGTTATGTCTCTCCTGATACCGTTTATTCCAGTTTGACCGAGAGTCTGCGACTCAATAGTGAGTGAAATTATGTCGTAGATGCAGCACTCTATATCGATATTCTAGGACAAAAACAAAAGATTATAAAACTTGAGCAAGATTTGTTCAAAATTACTGGTAAAAATGCTTCTGTGAGTAATGAAGAACTTCCTTCTGGTTTCACCGAAGATCAGCTTGCTAAAATGTCCGATGGTGATTATCTGGCAGCATTTTGATATATTACGAAAAAAACATCGCTTTCAGCCTACAAACTCCAGGAATTTGTTCCAAAACAAGAAGTCGTAGCCCTTGCGGTTAGACTTGCTCAAATGAAAATAGATAATAATTATCAGTGCCAAAATATATTTTCTGATGTTTCTCTTGGTAAGCCTAATTCTTGGGCATGTTGAGTTATTGAGAGTGCTTATAATGAGGGTCTCATAAATAAAGAATGAGATACTTTTTGACCAGAAGCAAACATCAATCTCGTTGAAGCGGTATGAATATTATTGAGGGCAGGTGATATAAAGATACAGAAATATAGTGGGTGAGAGATAGAATCTTGGAAAATAAATATTATTGGAACATCATTAAATCTTGGAATCGTGGATCATGATTTTGATTTTTCACCAAATAGACAGGCAACTCGATGAGTACTTTTTAGCATCGCTCGAAAAATCTCAGAAATGCAAAGATCGAGTTTTTAGTTTTTCATTGATTTTTTTAGTGTTTCTATACCATACTCTCATATGGCAAATAAGCACTGACTCAAATGATCTGTTGTAAAAGCTCAAGCAAAAGCGAGAAGACTCGCAAAGAATGTAAAAAAGACTGTTTATCAGGTCTATATAGGAAGTGAAAATGCGCAGACTCGTAGCAATCAGTCTTTCAAAAAAAGGAAGCATTACTATGAAAACAAACAAAATTGGCCGAAGCGTAAATTGCCTACCAAAAATTTTCAATCTCTTCTTGATATGGGGCTAGTAGACGAACGAGGTTTCTTTAAGAAAGGAAAGAAGAAAAATTTTCATACAAAATCCATGGTGGATCAGAAAGGTCTCGATTTCTATGGTATGCCAAGAGGTAAATAGTTATGCCTACTCCTTTTCAGCAAAAAGTTTACAATGCACTTTTACTTATTCCGAAGGGGAAGGTAACAACGTACAAGCTTCTTTGAGATTCTATAGGTTGTAAAAGTGCTCAGGCTATTGGGCAGGCATTGACGCGCAATCCTCATGCTCCAAAAGTACCTTGTCATCGAGTTATAAGAACTGATGGGTACATAGGTTGATACGCTTTTTGAATTTCAGAGAAACGACGTATACTCTCAGAGGAATGAGTTTTCTTTGATACAGAAGATATGCTTATTTCCTCCGAAAATATCTATTCATTTAACTAGTTTTTTATGCTTGAACATTCACTTCCTGCACTTGCTTATTCCTACGATGCTCTCGAACCTCACATCGATGCTCTTACTATGGAAATCCATCACAGCAAGCATCATCAGACATATATTACAAATTATACCAACCTCCTGAAGGATACTGGTTTACTTGAGAAATATTCACCTCTCGAACTCCTTGCTCATCTCGAAGAAGTTCCGGCTGATAAGAAACAAGGTGTTATCAATAATCTCGGTGGACACATAAATCATAGTTTTTTCTGGAATATTCTTGTGCCAAGTAATACCAGAAAACCAATTGGTAAGCTGGCTCAAGTTTTGGAGCTTACATATGGAAATTTTGATGCTTTTGTGGAACAATTTACACAAAAAGCCCTCACAGTGTTTGGTTCTGGATGGGCTTGGCTCGTGTTTGATAAAGAGTGAAAACTCGCCCTACGCCAGACTATGGGCCAAAATACCCCTCTTTCTGATGGAGAAAAACCAATCATAGGTATTGATGTCTGGGAACATGCTTATTATCTCAAGCATCAAAATAGGAGGGCGGATTATATTAAATCGTTTTGGGAGGTGGTGAATTGGGAAGTTGCTGAACAGCACTTTATTGCCTAGGTTCGTGCTCTAATAGTTTCTGAAGTTCCTCTACAGTTGTTCCAGGGGCTATATTTATTCTTTTGAGTTCTAGATTTTTTGTGCCTAATTTTGCATATCCCTGCTGTGTTGTAAAGGCAAATTTATATCGTGATTCTCTTGTTTTCTTGAGAGCCTCATTGTTATAGAATCATCCTGGATATACAAAAACATCAATTGTTGTTCAGAACCATTTTTCGAGATCAGTTTTGCTTTTTTGTATTTCAGTTCCTAGTTTGTTGACTGGTGTTTTTGTGAGAATTGGATGTGTCCATGTATGGCTCGCTATTTCCCAATCATTTCCTAGTAGTTCGCGCACCTGATTTCACGAAATATAGTCAGATTCGTCAATATAGGCTGGTATGAGACTCATTATCCCTGTGTAATTATATTTTTTGAGAATTGGTGCGGCATATTTGTATATATCGTAGTATCCATCATCAAAAGTAATGAGAAAACTTTTACAAGGAACTGTATTTCCTTTCATGTCTCTGATATGCATGGTCTTCCATCATGCATCAGAGAAATATTTCATTTGTTCATCGAGCTCATCGGGTGAAACGGATAAATTTCTCGCGGAAATATTATTCAGCTGCGTATAAGGACGTACATGATGGTACATGAGAATGGGAAACTCTGATGTATAGCATTCGCTTTCTATTTGTTTCCTACTTTGAATTTGTCCTTGAGTGGTGATACTAAAGAATACTGAAGATAAGACAGCGAGAAATGCTATAACTATGTAGGATTTGTATCAAGGCACAAAATAAGTTGATGGTATGAATGGCGGAGAGTAGGGGGGAGTTTTGCCTGAATGGCAAAACGAGTCAACCCGTAGGGTTCGAATCCTATTTGCATGTTTCAATGGCGGAGAGTAGGGGATTCGAACCCCTGAAGCCTTGCAGCTTACACGCTTTCCAAGCGTGCGCACTAGACCACTATGCGAACTCTCCTGGTTTAAAAAAAGAGCTCATGCAAGCTCTTTTACGATGTTTTGGTGACCCCACGGAGAATCGAACTCCGGTTTACTGGATGAAAACCAGCTGTCCTGACCGTTAGACGATGGGGCCAAAATAAAAAATCAAGAAAGATTTTTTATTAAAATGGTCGGGAAGACAAGACTCGAACTTGCAACCCCTGCGTCCCAAACGCAGTGCGCTAGCCAATTGCGCCACTTCCCGACATCTAGTACAACAATGGTGGGTGTGCCTGGATTTGAACCAGGGACCTCGTCCTTATCAGAGACGCGCTCTAACCAACTGAGCTACACACCCATACAAATTGTACGGTGATTATAAAAGCAAAAAACAAAATGCAACAGAATTTATGAAGATAAATTAATTATTATCTTCAAATATTTGAGTTTTTACCCCGTAGAGAATCACATCTCATTTTCCGAGATGAGACATATCGAGATTGATTTTCTTGATAAGTTGGTGATACACTTCTTCTCCAGAAAGCGCAGATTTGAACATATGAGGCAATATGATGCCTACTTTTTCTTGTTTCTGGCAGAGCAGAATCATACCTTCTTGCTCACTGATGAGTTCGTCGGGATGATGTAGTATACGTCTATCTTGATCGTGGAATACATCAACTCTATAGGTAAGCTTACGAGTCTTTTCGGTATTTTCTCTATAGGGCTGAAATCGTGGATCTGAAGCTACAAGTATAACATTATTTATCAGTTCTTCTCCGATAGTATCATGTGCAGGATATATTCTACCTGTACTTCCTATGATAGTGTCTCCGTCTTTGACTGTGATAAATACTGGGCATTTTTCTTTTGAAAGTGGTTGTATCTTTTCGAGGTCATGCACAGAGAGCGTTTTCTTTTCAAAAAGAAAAGATTCGAGAATGATGCGAGCGAGATTTTGCATAGTTATTTATTAGTAGTGAGATGAATTTCTTTTGCGGTGCTTTTTTGTTTTTTCCATGCTAGGAATGCGAGAATAGCATCAGCACATTCTCCTACCGCAGGAATATAGGTGCTTTTTTTGTATTGAGATTGATTATAGGCCCAAAATCATGCAAAAAGAGAGAGAAATACGACAGCAAAATCTCCTACAATGAGTCCGTAGAGTACCATCGCACTGAGGATGACTCACTGTGTTCGTGTCATTTTTGTTGCTTCTTCATGTCTGAAACGGATAAGATGTGGTATGTTTATGAGGGGAATATAGAACATTGGTGAGATATTTTCCTCTGCCCGATGAATATAATTATTTGCTGTTTCTTCCTGTATTTTTGTAAATGAAGGCATGTCTTTCTCATGTTTGAAGAGAGCGTGTATATATTTGAGAGTTGATTGGATGTAGGTATGTACTTGTTTTCCTGTCCAGAATTTATCTCCGAGAAGATGGACTGTTGTGTCTTTTTCAGTTCCTATCGCTTGATACACGAGCCAAAATATCACGAGTAAAATAATGATAACAAAGAGCGTCATACTCGGATCTAGTATGGCGCTTACTGTGAGGAGAATACAGAGCCAATTACCAAATTTCTCACCTTCCGTGAGTTTTCCTCCGTATTTTGCCGATAAATATATGCCAAGAAATGGTATATGAGACAGGATTAACGGTGTTTTTTCTTCAATGCTGACTGTAATCTCAGTTGAGAATTCTTTTTCGAGGCTCTTGATGGAGAAAGTATTCAGAGCAATCCGTGGTTTCTCTCCTCTGAGTGCACTGTATATACCTTTTCAGAGTAAGAAAAGGAGTATAAAAAAGAGAATAAACAAAACTCCATGTACCCAAGTCATATCATAGAGAATAGTCGAAGAAAAATTTCTCGAACGAATAAATGACACTATGAGAATAAGAAAACCTATATGAAGAAGGGTTGCATATCGTGCATGACTGCGAATAAAATCGCTCTTGAAACGTTCTTCCCGAGACATGAGCATAAAAGGCGCCAAGAAGCAGTAACTAATCATGGCATTATGCTTTTCTGTTGAAGAGAGTGTTTGAATTGTCGTATCCATAGATTCAATCTACCATATTCTTCTCTCTATTACAACTATTTGAGCATAAAAAAACCGGCTTCATGAGAGAAACCGGTTTGTGATAAAAAATGAGACTTATTTTCCGATAACGTAGCGGTAGAGCCATGCAGCACCAAAGGCACCAACAAGCTGACCTGCCAGGATAGCTATTGCAGCTTTTGCTGGTATGCCAAAGAGACCGATTCCGAGGAGTACTGCAGGATTGAAGAATCCTCCAGAGATTTTACCAACTGCTGCACCACCGACAATAACGACTGCACCAATAGCGAGACCGAAGTAGCTATTACCAGCAGTGAGTCTATTGACTGCTGTATGAAGTACAGTTGTTACGAGTGCAAAAGTAAAGAGACATTCAGCGATGAAGAATGCTTTTGTTGTACCAAATAATGACACAGCAGGGAGAGAGATGCTGAGGCCTTTTGTCATGATGAGAAAAGCAACAAGAGCTCCCAAAAGCTGACTCACGATATAGGCGACAGCATCACGTGATGTTATCTTTTTATTGAAGAAAATACCGATTGTAACAGCAGGATTGTAGTGAGCTCCTGATACAGCTCCACCCATATAGACGAGAGCAGTAAGAGCGATACCGATATGGATAGCTACAAGTGCAGAAGCGTTGTAGACGATGCCGATGATGCTGGCAACGAAGAGGAGTGTTCCTACGAACTCAATGATGTATCTTTTCATAGTGAAAAATAAAAGAAATAAAATTATGCCTCGTTATTGATTATTTTGTCGATGAGGCCGTATTTGAGTGCCTGCTTGGCATCCATGAAATTATCACGATCACAGTCCTGTCGTACTTTTTCGATTGGTTGACCTGTGTGTTTCGTGAGGATGGTATAGAGCGTTTCTCCCGTTTTCAAGATGTGTTCTGCGGCGAGTTTGATTTCTGTTGCCTGTCCTTCTGCGCCACCGAGAGGCTGATGAATCATGATCTCTGTATGAGGCAGGGCATAGCGTTTTCCTTTTGCACCACCAGCGAGGATAACTGAACCCATGCTCGCTGCCATACCAATGGCTACCGTGATAACGTCTGGCTTGATGTACTGCATAGTGTCGTAGATAGCGAGACCAGCTGTGACGTGACCGCCTGGACTATTGACGTAGAGTGTAATAGGAGCTTTTGCATCCTGTTTTTCGAGGAAGAGAAGCTGCGCAATAATCGTATTAGCAACATGTGAGTCGATAGCTTCGCCGAGGAAGATGACACGATCTTCGAGGAGACGTGAGTAAATGTCATAGACGCGTTCTCCTGATGGAGTTTTGTCGATAACAGTCGGGATAAGAGTGCTCAAAATAGGGAAGCGCTTTCGTTTTACCATAGGTAACTTGTTAGAAAATAATTATATATATGCTATCTGGAAAAGCTCATAAGCAAGAGGATAGGTGACACTTTACTCTTCCCAAATTTGTCTATGATGGTGTTATCAATATTTCATGCTTATTCGCCTCGACAAACATACTTGTGCTGAATTTCTTGCTCAGTGAGTGACTGATGTGTCCGTTGATATCATCACGGCTGGATGTGCTGGGTCAAAAATCCTCGTTTCACCAAAAACTGACACAGATGAGCGTATAGTATCTGACTCATATCATGGCATCAGATGTTGGGTCTTACCAGAGCATGCCTCAAAACTCGATGGCGCTCAAATAGCTCGAGCAAAAGGAAAGTATTATCTGGTTTCAGAAAATATACAATCTCGTTGTTGATGTGGCACTTCTTTTTCATTTGAGAAAAAAGCTATCTCAAACAATCTCGCAAAAATTCACCGCCTCCAAAATGCTCTCAAAATGAGTCCAGAAGTACAAAAAATGCAAAAAATACTAGAGAATACACCGAAAAAGTAACTTGATTCGTGGCTATATTTCTCATAATACTCGTATGACAAAACAGTTTCAAAACCTCCTCACCAAGTGAGTTTCTCGGATTATCGATGAAAAAAATCTCACAAAACGCCTCGAAAGTGGCAAAAAACTTCGAATTAAATTTGGTATAGATCCAACAGCGCCTATCGTGCATATCGGGCATGCTGTGCCTATTCTCAAGCTGCGAGAATTTCAGAAGCTCGGTCATGATATCATCGTCCTCATCGGTGACGCAACGGCTCAAGTAGGGGATAGTAGTGATAAAGACGCGGAGCGTCCGATGCTCCAGCGTGAGCAAACTCTCAAAAATGCTGAGAAATACCTCTCATATTTTGGGAAAATTCTCGACTTGGATAAAGTCCAAGTGTATTACAACAGTGAAGGGCTTGATGCGGTGAATTTTTGTGGAGTAGGGGAACTCGCGAAAAATTTCTCAGTCGCTGAGATGCTTGATCGAGATAATTTCTCAAAGCGCTACAAAGCTGGTATCCGTATCAGTCTCCAAGAATTCCTCTATCCTATGATGCAGGGCTATGATAGTGTTGCTATTGCCCGAAAATATGGTTCATGTGATGTCGAGCTCGGAGGCAATGATCAATACTTCAATCTCCTCGCTGGTCGTACCCTCATGGAGGCTCACGGCATGGAAAAACAGGATATCATGATGTTTGACCTTATCATGGGAACTGATGGTCAGAAAATGAGTAAAACTAAAGGAAACTATATTTCCCTTGATATGTCGGCCAACGATATGTTTGTAAAAGTCATGGAAATCCCTGATGATCAGATTATCGCATACTTCAAGAGTTGCACAACGGTTGATATGGAGGAAATTGCAAAGATTCAAGAAGAGCTCAAAACGGCTCATCCTCGTGAGATAAAAAAGAAGCTTGCACACGAGATTGTCAGTCTCTATCATCCAGCAGAAGCGGTTGAAAATGCTCTCAAATATTTCGAAGCGACTATCTCTGGCGGTGCTCGTCCAGAAGATAAGGATATCAAGGTATACGAATATCCAGCAGGGGAATATCAGCTCGCGACTGTCATCCGTGAAATCGGTATGGTGACTAATTCTACAGAAGCGAGAAATGCTATCAATTCTGGTGGAGTCAAACTCGATGAAGCCGTCGTCACCGATCTCAAAACTATGATTGATGTGAATTCAGAAAAGAAGCTGGTGCAGGTTGGGAAAAAGAAATTTGGATATATTATTTCTTGAAAATAATAATATGGACAACGAGGAAAAAAACATTACAGAAGCAGAAAAAGCAATAAATGGGGTATCCCCATTAGCTATTGCGGATAATATAGTTACTAGCATAAAAACTCCTAGGATTATACTTTTCTCGTTAGCACTCTCTCTTGTATCTGTAGTTTACACTTTATTGGGGAGAATAATGTATCAGGGGATAGGGTGAATATATGTGAGTATCATATTGACTATTTTTTCGATAGTATTTTACCTGTTTATTTTGGACTCTATCCTCCATAATAAAATGAGAGGTGTGTGGGCATTTTTTGTGGTTAGCTTAATTCAGCTATTATGAGCGTCATATTTACTATTTTTAGCTGTAATTGGTTGGTACGATATCTTAAAAATGGTGTCATTTTCATCAATTATTATTGTGTGAATATATCTTATCTTTTTATTTATCTTATCGATTTGGAATGTTGTATCTCTTCTCAAATATAGGAGACTATTGTTATCATCTAGAGAAAAAATAGTGGATCATAGAAAAAAATTCTTCTGGATGTCGTTTTTATCATGTCTTTTAGTTCCCTGAATATGTTTTTTTTGGATTTCTAGTCGTTCATTTTTTCCTGTGAGTTATCCACAAGCTCCAGAAAATTTTTTCGTTCTACCAACTGATAATGAAAGTAAAGAAAGCGAACTGTATTTTGAACAAGACCAAAGTGCAATAATCGGTTGACGTGCTTCACTCTGAGAGAGTTTACTGAGTAAAATTAGAGAAGATCTTCAAAAAACCTGTGCACAGTGACAAAAATGTGATTACGAAAAAGATTGGATAGCATTTTCTAATTCTCAACCGTTACCGTTTGACTCATCAAAATCACCAAGGGAAAAATATACACCAGAGCAGATAAAATCATTAGTCTGAGTTGTAGATTCATATATACCACAAATACGTGAATATCGTGACCATGTTTCGAAAAATTCTTCATGACTAAATTATTTTTCATTTTTGATAGCTTCACAGAGATTCTTACTGCTCCGTAATTACCTTCATTGCCGTGACACATTTGATAAAACATGTATCGACATATCGGTAATGAATTTTCAGTTTGCGCAAAATATAACTCTTGATAAGAAAAATTCAATCGTCCTACATATGGTTGGCTCTGCAATGCTTGATAGTGAGATTCAGTTCATCTCATTTATACTGCCAAAAATATTAATTCCAATACAATTAAAAACTTCATACATAAAGGAGCTCGAAACACTCAAAGTAGACATAAATACGTATAAGGAAAATATATGGTACTCTATTAACCTAGAGCAAATAAGAGTACTATATCTTTTAACCGAGGAACAAAAATTAGGGGGGATAAGTGTTAATCCGTCAACTATAACATCAATTAAAAACTTTTATTATGACCGTTATCAAAAACATGATAAGGGTA
>CALETF010000149.1 GCA_937920005.1 uncultured Candidatus Altimarinota bacterium | reverse complement strand
GCTCACATTCAGGAGTTGATAGGTGTCAATGAGATACGCAAGAGTAAATCTCGTGAAGCATTTGAGAGGGCGCTTGCAACAGTCGATAATTCTGCCCCTATTCTGGTGTATATTGATGAACATCTCGAGCACGGTATCCTCTGACTCGTAGCGGCAAAACTGACAGAACTGTATCACAAGCCGAGTGCTGTGTTTACTCTTCACGAATGAAGCTATGTTGGCTCCGTGAGAGCCCCTCTTGGTATTGATCTCGTGCGTATACTTGATGCGTCAGCTATGTATCTCGCTCGTTATGGTGGGCATGCAGGTGCGGCAGGATGTACTATTCGTGCGGAGGATATTGATGGCGCTCGAAGTGCCCTCGTTATGGCAACAGAGCAACTCTATAGCGGACACGATGCTACACCAGTCATCCGTGTTGATACCGTTCTCGATGTCGCACAGATAAGTCTCAAAATGATTACCTCTTTGGATGCTATGCGCCCATTTTGACAGTGATTTCCTGCCCCTCTTTTCCTCCTACCAGATATATCAGCACCTATTGTACCACTGGGGCAGACGGGGGAGCATGTTCGCTGGGATATACCTGGAGTGGAAGTGGTAGGATTTCGTATGGGGGAATATAGTGAAACTCTTCGATGAGGCTCCGTTCATCTCATAGGTACTTTGAAGGCTCATACCTGGCGCGATACGGTGACGCCACAATTCCATGTTATCGATGCTATACTGTCTTTGGGAGAATCCTTCTCGCTATAGATCCTCCGAGCTCTATCAGGAGGAGATAGAGTGGCACTCAGAGAAAAAAACCTGCTATACCCATGATGTGCTCAGAGATAAAGAGAATGATAAAAATGATTGGTGCAGGAATATTGAGCGATTTACCAACAAGGCGGGGATTCAGAAAATATCACTCAATCATGTGAATAAAAGAAAGCATGATAATAATTGTGACAACGATGCTCCATCCAGTATAGGTTGATATACCAGCAAAAAGTATAGGAATACCACCGATAAATATTCACAGGATAGGGATGAAGCTCGTCAAAAAAGTAATACATCAGAGTGCGAGAAGATATGGGAAGAGTGATGGCGCAGAGGGCGATATTTGTCCATAGACAATTCCTACGATGATCAATACGGCAATTGTCAGAATCGTGTTGACGAGGGCTATCTGCGATTGCGCCTGAAATACGAGACCGAAACTGCGTACAATTTTCTCGAAAATGATACGGAGATCGTTGTAGAA
>CALETF010000148.1 GCA_937920005.1 uncultured Candidatus Altimarinota bacterium | reverse complement strand
GTTTTGACTTAACCGCTTTGATTGGAGCAGTTTTTACTTTTACTGCCTTCACTGGCACAGTCTTTTTAGGAGCTGCTTTTTTTGTTGCAGCTTTTGCTGTTTTTTGTGTTTTGATCACTTTTTTTGGGGTTAATTTTTTGACTGTTTTGGCAACTTTTTTTGGAGCTGGCTTCTTTGGTTTTGGAGCTTGCTTTGGCTTCGTTGTCTTCTTTGGAGACACTTTTGCACCTGCTTTTTTTGCAGGCTTGGTAGTTTTTTTCGCAGTCATAACTGAATAAAAGAGGATAAAAGACACAGAAAAACCGTATAGGTACCCCTATACGAGAAACACGGACGAGTTATCTCATTGGTTCGTGCACGAAAAGATCGGGAAAAATGGTATGCGGGGAGTATAGTATCGCTACAGGAATTGTCAAATCTATTTTTCTACTTTCCTAGAGCTCATCATCAGAACCTTCTCTTAATCTCCTTCCAGGAAGAAGTGGCTGAGTGTGTTCAGTCATAGGACATAGATCACCTCAATAGGTCGATTCCACGATTCTTTGCGCAGTAGTACATATGAGGTCTCGGATATCTGGAGACAACTCGACACTCGCTCGAAGGTCTTCTGGTGATTCGATTCTTCCACGGAGAGCTAGCGCAACGATAGCAGGGCAATCACACTCAGCACAATTGAGCTGATTGCATAATCATGCTTTTCTTCCAATACTTCTGTAAACTGAAAAAACGGAATGTATCGGCGTCTCATTCATGTGAGTATTATACACTATAATTATATAATGTAAAATTACTTTATCTGACTAGTTTGTGCACCACGCAACGATATTACCTCCGTAAAGAGACATATTCTGAACTCAAATTAGAATTTCAGCTGTTTTACCTGTAGGAACAGACACGGTCTCATCAAATCTACTTCAGTAAATACCGGTATCTACAGAATTGGTATAGATATGTGTCGTGGTGCCACCTATAACTGTACTGGCCCTCAATATATGATTTCTCCCTGAATCTATATTTCTATTTCGGAGAAAACCAGTGCCTTTTACTCGCCAGTTTCCTGCGCTTAATACGGCAACTTTTTGTGTTGTATATGCTGTAGCACTGGTAGCACTAAAGGCAATAGGATTGATCATGTAGTTTACGCCCGGCGTACAGGCAAGGGGAGCAAAATTTGTATTATCAGGATTGATATAGACGAGATTACTTGGCGAAGAGGAGCTACTGCCAGAGCTGCTTGACTGTGTATCAACCACTAAAACTGATCACTCGATACAGAGCTGCCATTGGCTATCTGTGTAGAGAGAGTTCCATTTATCTTGCATAGTTGCGAGACCAGTGCGTCCGAAATTCAGTAGCTGACTATTGATACTTTCATGTCAGGTGCTTCCTTTTATATGACAGCTCACGACTCTATATCTCCCGTCTCAGAGACCCTGATTTCTACTCGCTCCATAGCACGGAACATTTGTTGAGTCAAGTGACTGAGCATTGGTACAATAGTAAAATAATGGATTTCATGGAGTAGAAGATCATGAACTACTGCTCCCACCATCTCCATATGTACCACAGACAGCGTATGCTGTTGGGCGAGTTGGATACTCGGCACTTGTAGGGCTGATATCTCCGTTATAGGCTATGCCTCAACAAGTCCAACCACTGAGATCGCTCTTTGGAGCATTGTGTATAAAACTATTACGAGTATTTGGGTATGCACAGCCTCCTGAGATAATTTTTTTTCAAGCAGGACAATTTGCTTCTGACCAGCGATTTGCATAACTCGTCCCTGCTGCCGCTCAGACATCTTGCGAGGTTACCACTTCTGCATCGGATACTCCACCTCCAGCATTGGCAACAATCTCAAGCATACGATTCCATTCCCCTGCTGTGAGCATATTCCCTGTTTTCTTCCCAGCTACTGGTGATGACTCAAATCCTGTTTGTCCAGGGATCAGCTGAGAGCGTGAACGTATGGACGGCAGCTTTCATCTTGTCGACGAGAGAAGTGCCCGTGACTGTTTGAGCGTAGAGAGTTGTCGCTGTGAGAGCGATCAGAGTGAGTCAAGCGACTCAGGCGAGGAGGGGGGATACTTTCATAGATAAATTTTAGAATACTGCAAATAATTTAGGGCATTTTATGATCAACGCACACAGCGCACATATGCGACATCATCCCCAGGGCCTGAAGTTGCTGAAAAATATCCATCTGACATACGGAGTTTGCCCCAATATCCCGGATTCGCATTTGCGGTTCATTGGGAATAATCGACGGCATTGGTCCAGAGAAAATTTGTATCTGTAGAAATTGGCGCAAAGACAAAAAGCTCACTTAGATTTGGAAATCTCCAATCACTATACCCACCTTCTGTGAGATTTTTACAATACTTCGTGGCTTCAATAAAATTTGGGACAGTAGTAGGTGACTCATTGCTGAGTTGTAATTCAGAAGAAGAACTACCACCTCCACCACTTCCACCGCCACAGAGTTTTTCAATCTTTGTGACAGTATAAACTGAAGTTCAATTATTTCTGAATACATTTTTGCTACTCGCTAATATATGACTTATAACACTAGAATGAGAAACGTAGGTTATTGCAAACGGATCAACTGCTGCTGCATAAAATACAGGATTAGTACCACCTATTGATGCATTATCACCATTGGTATTGATAGTAAATCTATATTCACATGTTTTATCAAATGGATTAGTATCCGTAAGAGGAACATCAACCCAACCAGCATTACCTGAACCTCCTCCACCATTTATCAATATACCCGTGAATCGAGCATAGACATTTGTAGAGGGTTTGTCGTTCCAGAGATAGAGACCAACTGTTTCACCAGCATTGAGATACCAGACAGTATTTACCTCATTCATAGGTTTATCAGAGCCGCTCGAACGAGTTCACCACACACTTTTAGTTCCTCCAGCTCCTATAAATTGTACAAAGGTATTTGCATCTGTTGTTGTGAAATAATGTACGTGTCCATTGAGATAATAATATCCGCTCACTGGAGCCGTAAAAAGTCATGTCGTCTTATTTACCGCGCCACTTGCATCTGTATAGGGAGCGACCAATGTGCCCTGAGCATTTCCAATAGCATTAGCTGGTATTGATTGTGCAGTCGTGTGAAGAGCTGTAAAATAAACTGAGTCACCACCGCCACCTTGCCCCAATAATTCAAGCACACGATTCCACTCCCCTGCTGTGAGAATACCACCTGTCTTCTTCCCGGCTATTGGTGCTGATTCAAAACCTGTTTGTCCAGCATTGAGGTCAGCTGAGAGGGTAAAGGTATGAACAGCAGCCTTCATCTTGTCGACCAGAGAAGTACCTGTTGCTGTTTGAGCATAGAGGGTTGTTGCTGTGAGAGCGATGAGAGTGATTCAAATAATGCCAAGGAGGAGGGGCTTTTTCATAGAGGAATTATATTAGAGAGATTGTATCATTATTTGTTATTGTTGAGAGAAAAGAGACTTTCTTTTCATAAGATTATGGTGTATTAAAACCCACAACTTCCACCAGCAAATGTACTTGGACGTTTGAGAAGTGCTGGGAGATTCGCTGTGGTAAATGCTGTGTAGTTCACTGTGAGACTACAGGTGTTTGTACCATCAGCGAACATAGGACGGAATCTCTCGAGGTCTTGCACGCGAGCATCGGTGAGACTACCAGCATTCACGAGGGAAGCATTGGTGAATCTCTTTGGTACGGCTGCATCAATCAAATCAACACCAGACACTGAGAGAGATCCTCCACGAGTGTTGTATGAATAGATACGACCATTGATCGTGAGTCTCTCACCTGGGAGTGTCGCATCGCTACTCTTGAGCGCACCACCATCAGCGATGAGAATAGCATCGATACGTTTGACGTTGGTATCGATGATGATGTTACCGCCTTGACCATTTGTATTTTTTCGAGCGATGATGAGGAGTGTTTTCCCTGCGCCACTGTATATCAAATCTGTCTTGATACGGATATCACCACCATCGACGACGACAGTCTTCACTGGTGCTCCAGATGACGCTGGAGATGTGACGATGTCGAGTGTGTTACTTGTCGGATAGACGTAGTAATAGTATCCATTGCTGAGGGTCGTGCTCGTACTCAGCTGCGATCTGTCTGTGTCCCAGTTGCTGAGAGTTGTAGCAGTTTTTGCTTTGAGCTGATTCGCCATAAGTGTTGTCACATTGTTTGAGAGGATACCTCGGAAACAATTTGCGTCGGCCGTATTTTCTGAGAATGAATACCCATATTTCTGATTATCAGTTCCAGCTCCTGAGAGACGAGTTTTGAGGAGATCTTTGTAGGTATCAAGGGTTGGGATTGTCGCCATATTGCTCGATGAGAAACACGCATTGGTCGTCACAGGGTAGATGCCACGAGTGGTATTACCAGCATTGTCTCGGACACAGTATGCGACGACGTGTGTAGCTGTATTGACTGAAACAGTCGCAATAGCCTGTGATGGGAATGATGCTGTCTTTGTCTCAGCGACCGTGGCAAATGATGATGTCGTATTACACTCTGCATCGAAAGCAAGTGTCTGCATATCTGCTTTTGGTCCAACACGATAGATGATACCATTGGTATTTGTTGCTGCTGGTGATCATGATGGAGCCGTGGTTGTTTTCCAGATTTTTGAACCAGTATCAGAGGCTGTGAGAGTAATCGTCTTGGTAGTGCCTGTTCCTGATTCTGTCGTGGTCACCAGAGGAACCTGCGTATCGAGAGAGACAGCTATATTCTTTTCTTGCGACTTGTTCCCTGCTGTATCTGTGACGAGTACTTTTTGTGCTCCTGTGGTACTCTCGGTAATCGTGCGAACATATCGCATGAGATCAGCACCTATGAGACTATTTGGAACACCAACAGACCAGAACGCAGCATCAGTCGTCGCAGGGTCAACCGTTTTTGAACAAGCACATGATGTTGCTTCATTGAGTGGTGTATCACTACACACTGCGAGAGCCAGAACAGGCTTGTTGTACCAGTTCGTTGTTGGAACTTCTGTTGTGAGAGTATCATCTGTATAGTATTTGATTTCTGAAATAGTAGGATTTTCTCTGTCACGTTCGACTGTCTTGGCTGTTGTCTGAAGAGCATCAATACGACCGTTGGTATCGGCAGCATATATCTGGTAGCGTTCACCATTGTTGAGTGGTGCGCTACAAACAACATTGTCAGAGAGATTGAGACCACCTGGCATCTGACCTGCGACGTATTTGATACACTTCACATTCGTTGGAGCATCAGCATTGAAGACAAATGAGACATCAAACTCTACACCGTTTGTGACATTGCGAGAGCCAGCAGTAATTGCATCACGGAACCACTGAATACACTGATTTCGGACGCTGTCTGGAGCTGCTGGATTACAACCAATATTGTAGTTGCTTGTATCCTCTGTCGTACAGGTGAGGTCGTCAGAATGAACTACTGAGAAGGTTTGAGGAGTATTACAATTTCCACCTGCACATGCTGTCAGACGGCAAGCATTATTGGTACTATACCCTCCTCCTACTTTTGTCGCACAGGTCACATCTGTTGTCCCAGTGTTGAAATTATAGTTTTGAGTTTGTGTCGAAACTGGACCTATGGTGAGGCCATTGAAAAGCTCAGAAATGAGGGAATCAAATGAGAGGTAAGAAATCGGCTGGGTACCAATACGGAACATGTATGGATTGGTGATAGTGCCAACAATTGGTTTGCGGCTACCACATCGGAATGAAGCATCAAAAGCAAATGTAGAAGTCATCTCATCAGAGAGAGTACTTCCTTTGTATGGGTAGACACGGCTACATCCCTGGGCATCTGATTTCACACTCATAGTTTTCACACATGAATGAGGTGCTGCAGTCGTTGATGTATCAACACTAGTCGAGTTTCCGTAGAAACATTCGACGGTGTAGTCACCGAGAGTCATTGTCGGATGGAGGACTTGGGTGCCTATTGTGTACATCTCAGAGATGAATGGAGCTTCTGTGACTCATTGTTTTGTGATACGATACTTGAAGTGTGTCTTTGTTGTGTCACCATTCCCAGTACAGGTAATATATGGCTCATCCACTCCGGCCTTGAGCTCAGATGGTGCCTGAGTATTGCTACACTCGACACAGGTATTTGTGGCAGTATTCCACTTCTTTGGGGGAATACAGCATGCACCTGGTTTGTTGTCGGTGAGATTATCATCACTACACATTGCTTGGACTCATCCGATGACACTACATTTGTCTTTGTCATCTGTTCATCCGTCGACACAATCAGCACACTGACAAGACTCGTCTCATGAACAGACTGAATCATTGATACAAGTGTTAGTAGTTTCACAGGTTGTTCATCCTGCGAGACATTTCTTCTGTGCAGCACAGTAGAATTGTCCTTCTCAGCAGGTTGTAGGAATACAACGCTTCTCCACTGAATTCCATGCTGAACCAGCAGGACAGCAGGCTCCAATCTGAGGAATTGCTGGAGATCTGGTGGTGGTAGTAGTTGTCGCAGTAGTGGTCTGTGTCTGACATATGGGAAGTGCAGCAGTGGCAACTTTTGAAACATCAAAACCGGCGTCAGCGATGAAACCATAGTAATACATCCAAGATCATCCAGTCCCCTTGCTTCCTGGGCAATGATCAACAACAGTTTGTTTGTAATCAAATTTTACTTCATCTGGTATTTTAAGATATTGCCAATTTTCATAACTTGCATTATCTTTATCGAGTACGAGGTAATATCGATTGTATGCTGTATTCTTTCGCTTTCCAACCCATCAATAGCCAGGATTTTTATTATCAGGAACAATACGGAGTCACCAAGCATAAACTGATGTACGGGTTGTGGTAAAAGAGTGCTGAAGCACAGTATTAAAAAATATTTTAAGATCAACATTATCAAGACACATGTTAATAAAAACAGCATTACTAATAATATCAAATGCATAATATTTACCTGAACCAGTAGCGCCAGCATTTGATGGAATCTTGAAAGAAATAGGATTAGGTTGGCCGGCTTTTGCTCATGGGAGATAACAATTGTCACATGGTATTGCCGAATAACCAGAAATACCGTCATTGACAGTACCATCTGCAAGCAAGCTCGTACGCTGATATTTCGCTGTTGCTGGGAGTGCGGGAGGTGTCGCAGCTGGAGTATAGCCAGCGGGAGGAGTGAAACATGTAAGTGGTAAAGTGATATCCTTTGGTTTACAAAGTACCCATTCGACAGAAGTTGATGCACACCACCCACTTCCTCCTCCTCCATTATTATCTATAGCTCCCCCATTATGAAAATGTCTCGTTGGAGTCGCTCCATCATTACACTTGTAATTAACCCCAGCAACTTCAGCATCATCAAATTTGTAATATCATGCCGTTCCACAAATATTTCATATTCATTGAGATACAGTAACACCTGCAGCCCCTCAACGATAGTCATCATATGTACCAGCATATTTGCCTAAAAAGCGACTAATAGTGTTGGTGAAAACTCGCATTCATTGGTTTGGTGTAGTCACTGCACATTTGAGAGTTTTTATTCGGGCACCAGCTGGTGTTGGTGTGACATTTTTGGTAGAAGTGCCTCCTGTAGACGCGCCTGGAGCAGTAGACCAGTTATTTGCTGCATCATCCCACTGAGTTAGCATCTCTGTTGTTGTTTCCTGATCAAGAACAACTGCCTGATAAAATCCTTGTTCTCGACAAAATACTGATGCACTATCGGCAATGTAAATGTACATATCTTTTTGGACAGCACTGAGTGGACGATTATTTTTCTTTGGGTTTGTATAGAGCCGACTTCCATCTGATTCTGTGGTGTATGAAGTGGTATCAATTGCTTGGACGGAAGATCATCTATGACACCACCTGAAGAGCCAGTCAACATTTGAAGTTCCCCATCCAATTTTTGTAGTATATCATGTCGGACATGTCGCAACACCAGTGACAGGATTATTGTAATTTATACCTCACCACACATCAGAATTACCACGCATGCCCCACATACCTCAGAAATCTTCATTTGCCAAAGTAGGTGCTGTTGTACGAGCTTTCCAACAATAATTGAGAGTATGATCAAATTCAGATCGAGTAAGAGGCGTTGAAGTCCATGCTGAAAACTGCACATTTGCTGCAGTACCACCATTACCAAAAATACACGTTTCTCCAAAGGTAAGATTCGATGTCGTCACCATATTCATATATCCTCCACAAGTTGATTTGTAGAGAGGTCCAGTGTAGAGAGGCGCTCCGCTCGTTCCGCTCTGGAGTTGTGTACATGACCATGTCGAGTACTGATCGTTGTTAACAGTCCCCCCATTACCAAACATACAGGTCTCTCCTGATGTGAGATTAGTGGTAGAAAGTCGATTCATATAACCACCGCAAGTACAATTATAGAGTGGTCCCGTATACAACGGTGTACCGCTCGTTCCGCTCTGGAGTTGTGTACATGACCATGAAGAATATTGAGTATTAGCTTCGGTACCTCCATTACCAAACATACAGGTCTCTCCTGATGTGAGATTAGTGGTAGATATCATGCTCGTATAACCACCACAGCTACATGCCCAGAGAGGTCACATATATTTAGTATCACCCAATACTTTTTGTGTTGTATAACCTGCAGGGCAAGATTGGCCTCCAGTATAAGGATTCATATCGAGCGTATCTGTTGCCTTAATTCTCGGACCAAAAACATCTTCATGCCAAGTAAATCCTCCACTCGTTCCCCACATACCTCCAAAGTCAAAATACTGTGTTGGTGCTGGTAACGATGTGTCAGAGACCTTTCGAGTACAGACATAGAGAGGGGGATCAACATTTTCTGTTCCAGAAATCTGAGTAGCTGTATACCCTGTTGGACATGATTGACCACCAGTAATTGGGTGGTTATAGCCAGGACTATATATACCTCCAAAATATGTATTTACTGCTGATGGTACTGGAATGACATCTTTGCTACAAAGGAGCTGTTGTCCGAGAGTATTGGTCGCGCAGTGATCAGCGACTTGATTACAATCGGCACAATTACATGACTCATATTCATTACAAATACCATCATTATTACAGGTAACAGTACCACACGCTTGATTCGCTGGTTTACATGTGGATTCAGCGTTACAATAATACTGGCCTTCGAGACATTCATCTACTGTTTTTGTGACACATTGACCAGTACTTGAACTCCACTGTTTTCCTGCTGGACAACATGCACCTACTTGGACAGGGCCAGATGAAGTTTGAGGTATTGGAAAGTCTTTTCCTATCAGGTATACTTTTCTATAACCTAATGAAACAGAGGGGAGGTATTCAGTGGCAAATAAAATTTGTTTTCGTACTCCTGAAGCTTCCTCTATAACATACGAATATAAATATCGTTCATTGTCACCGAGAGCATCATTTTCATATTTTATCGAAGATGTAAACCAGAGAACTTGTGCCGAAGCAGGAATAGAAAGCAACACTTTTACTCGTGCCCATGCTTCCTCTTTAGTAAAAGAAGGAAAATAGGTAAGCTGGGAATCTTGTGTCATCTGAAGTTCTGTATCTAGGGGAGCAAATTCTCCAGCTGATATATTTGCATTTCCATACTGCGATAATTTTGCTGCAAGCTTGTTGTTGACTATATTAAAATTTTCTTGTGCTGTAACAGAGCTAAAAGGTGCCGCTGTGGTCGAATTGTCCTTATCCTTAGTACAGACCATCTGCGAACCATTTGATAGACCGCATTTATCAGCATCATCATTGCCACCATTGGTACAGTCACCACAGTTACATGATTCACCTGCTTCACAGGTATTATTGTTGTTACAGGTAACAGTAGAACAAGATTGACCAGCAGGTTTACACATATTCTCTGCCTGACACCAGTATTGACCAGCAGCACAACCAGCATCAACACAGATTTGAGATGATTTATCTTCGAGTTTGCAACAGTTTACTTCACGAATAGCAGCGAGGTTCAAATTAATTTCCCATACAGATCCATTCCAAAGGGAACCATTTCCTTCATAGCTATATTCTTTATTTACTGTAGCTGATTTACCGTATCCTTGCTCACGACAAAACTGTGCTGGGCTTGCATCACGTGCAAAAACAGGTTTTCCATGAACACGCGGTTCATAAAAATTATGACATACAGTATTAGGCTCATTACTACATTCTACCTCTTTTATAATCTCCAAATTTTGATTTATTTCCCAGACTTGTCCATTCCACAGAGATCACGCTCCTATCAAATTTTCAACACGTTTCACAAGAGCTCTTTCTGTGTATCACTGCTCTCGACAGAATTGAGCAGGACTACCGTCACGTGAATATACTGGACGTCCTTGGACAAGAGGATCGGTAAAGGTTTTTGTAGTAAAACCATTCGGATAACAACCACAGGTTATTTCCCCGAGAGGACCAGCACCATAGGTAAACATACAGGCAGTTTTAGTGGTGTTAGCCGGACAAGTCAGGAGTGGATCGAGCTGAAATGTCCAAGGGCTTCCTTGCATCCACGAAGTACGTTGTTGACCAGCTGTTACGGTAATCTCGGTTGATGGAGTTTGTGGGGCCTGTGGTGTACCAGCAGCAAGAGTACAATTCCCCGAAAGATGATCGTATCCTGTGAGAATAAATTCTGTGTCTTGTACTCCTTTGATAAGGGCTCTCACAATACAAACCGGACTTTTCGGATCTGGTTTTTTCTCTTGACCAGCTGGACACGTACACTCAGTCGGTGTTGGATTTTTGAGGTAGACACGGAATCCGTCTCATTGATTCGCAAAAGCCAATTTGAATGATACTTCACTATCGCTCACTTTTGTGACCGTATCACCCTCAGTCGCTTCTAATCCTATATCAGCCCAAGTCTCTGTAGTAAGACCAGGCTCTACTCTATCAACCTGCACATTTTGAAATCTTATAGTCCCCTGATAGTAGCCATAATAGGTTGAGAGACGTCGACCAAGAGCGAGAAATTCGATATAACCATTATGTCGACTCACTGCAAAGTTTTGTAATCCTGTCGAAACAATCGTCCCGTCATCAATAGCATTTGTACCATCAGTCAGGTCAAAGAATGTACCCCCAGCCACAACTGCTTTGTTTCCAAGTGTGATAGAATCCCATGCATTGGTGCTTGAGTTTTGGTCTGCCGCTGGAATACCAGTATATGGTGTGAAATTGACTTGTGCACGTGGATTACCACACGTAGAGGATAAAGACACTGGAGCATTGCATAATTTCTGCATTTGTAAAACAGTGTTATTGTTGACACCATTAAAATCAAAAACAGCTTTATTATTCGCGAATACAGAAAATGTTTGATATCCACCATTAGCATTTGCTATAAGACTCTGTGCTGATGCTCGTTCTGGATAATGCCAAAAATCTCACGCGGGTACTCCAGGTCGCCATTGAGGAGATGCTGGATAATTCATTTTGAATCGATACTCACAGGATACGTCATACGCATCTGTGGTATTCAGAGGCACATCATTCCAAGTCAAGGCTCTTCTCTGCATCTGTGAAATAGTTATGCCTGTTGGTGTTCCTTGAGAAAGATAGGCAGTTTTATTTGCAGCACTTACGAAAGTAATTTCGCCATAACCATTGTCCATAACAAGAGACTGTACACCAACCTGTTTTGCATAATACCAAAAATCTCACGCGGGTACTCCAGGTCGACCAGGTACTGTCATTTTAAATCTGTATTCATAAGCGGTGTTAAATGGATCGGTATTGTTAATAATCACATCAGTCCAAGTAGGCAACGTTCTCTTTTGAATCTGAACAACTGTATCGAGGAAGTTCCCATTATATTGGTAAGCATTCTTATTATCAGCGCTGACATAAAAAATCTGACCAGAGTAACTCTCATTTGTAACCAAATTCCGTGCAGAAACTTCTTTTGCATAAAGCCAACTACCTGTCTGAGAACTTATTTTATATCTATATTCGGCATTAATATCAAATGATTCTGTTCCTACGAGAGGAACATCAACCCAATCAGTAGTACCGCAAGTCTGCCCAGTAGTTTTACATATATTTTCAGCAGAACAAAAATACTGACCTTCGGAGCAAGTAGAAACAGAATCAACACAAGTAAAATTAAACGGCTTCACTGGTGCCCATGACTCGGTTTGTATATGTGGCCAATAACAACCACAGAGGTTACTTCCAGCATCAGAAATAGAACACATCGCTGTATACCCTGTTGGACAGGTAAGGAGATTTGGTAGAGTATCCTCACCAATAGCTATATTAGTAGATGTATTTGCCACAATTGAAGCTCCTGATGAAGATACAGATAATTTACCCGCAACAGCTGGGGTAACAGGATATGATATGTATGAATTGCCAGATCGTTGTTGGTATGTTTCTTTGAGAGAGCAAGAACCAACAAGGTTCGGCGTCGCTTCGAGTTTGAGTTCAGTCCCACCTCCAACCTTCATAGTACTCCTCAAAAAACATGGGACACTCGTCACATCTGGAAATGGCACTTTCCCTGCCGGACAGACATCAGGACTTGGAACATATTTTATAAACAAGTTTCCTCCAAAACCAAGATCTTCTGCTTCGGTACAAACGGTGCCATTACAAAAACTACGAGCCATTCATCCAAACATTCGATAAAATCATCATGGCGTACAATTTTCACCAGAACAAGCACCAAGATATTCGTTATAGTACGGCAAATCGGTTACAGATAAACTGACCCCAGAATAATATGACTTTCAGCTTGCGGCAAGTTGATTATTAATATTCTGTAAATCTGTCGTAAATATTGTAGGATTAGTTGTATAGAGTGGTGAATATATACGGCGTATACCAATAACACCCGTTGTATCTCTCTCAACTCAAAATATTTGTACCTGAGTACCATTTATAGGATTCATATTTTGATCAACTCGAGTCACTTTCATACTGGCATCAGCAGGGACAACTTGGGCAACTGTATTTTGTACAAAAAGAAAACACAATAAAATACCTCAAACTAAGGATAACGCTGAAGAAAAACTTTTACTCATTGGAGAAATTATTTAAATTACCTCCAATATATGAATTTTTTTCCTATTTTAACAGTAAAATTGTACCAAAAGTATTGACAAGATAATCACCTATTTTGTGCCCCATGAGAGAGTCCGAAACATCTCTTTATTGAGGTGTACAAGCATATCATACGGTATCATCTGTGCACGTTCAGACTGCCGCTCAAGAGAGAGTGGAGAATCACGTTCTTCACTGATATATAACACCTCATCACCAACGGTGACATGTGGTACATCTGAAATATCAACTGCTGTGAGATTCATCGATACTCGTCAGACAATTGGGCTGAGTGAATCACGAATGCCAACAAGACCAACCCCTGATAATCTCCTATCCATACCATCATGATATCCTATTGGAAGAATACCTATTTTCATCGATTGAGGAGCTTCAAACGTACCATCATATCATACCCTCTCCCCTTGTTTGATTTCTTTTATTTGTATGAGCTTCGTCGTACATCGAAGTGCGGGAAGGAGACGCTCATGTCCATAGCCATACCACGCTATACCCGTACGTGCGAGATTACCAATATTTCACCTATATTGATGAGTATGGATAATCCCCCCAGAGGCAGCTATATGCTGATATAGTGTCTGTATTCCTATGTCTTCTATTTTGTCCAGAAAGCTCTGAAATGTCTCGATTTGTGTATCGCTGGTCGATATATGGTCTGGCGTGGAGAGATGAGACATGATACCCTCTATATGGGGTTTTATTTTTATAAGTATCCCTCTCCCATACACTGTATCGAGAGATGAAATACCCTCTCGATGCATACCTGTATCCACGAAGAGATGAAGTCGAATTTTTGAATAGGTTCTGACTACTGCCTGCGCATATTCGAGAGTGGAAACAGCATAGATAAAATTACGACGGCGAGGAATATCACGTGGATCAACATATCCCATGATGAGAATATCCTTTTTATAACTATATTTTTCGAGCTCATATGCCTCATAGAGCGAATCAACACAGATAAATGGTACATCGTATTTATTCAGCAATGGAGCGAGCATTTTGATCCCATGGCCATAGGCATTACTCTTTACCACAGGTACGACTTGTATGCCAGGTTGACACTCAGAAAGTACTCGAAAATTATGCTCGAGTCTATCAGGGAAAATCGTAAGAGTATTGAGGTTATGATACATGGAGAAGAGATTGAATACCTGTTTGAATATCATATCGTGGTGACCAGCCAGTTCATCTGAGTTTGGCACAATCAAGTGCTGAGCGCTGGATTTCTCAGAGAGCTGGGGAATATTCAGGTGTGAGTGATGTGCCTGCTCCTTGCGCAAGGATCTGCCAAAGCGTATTAACAGATGTTTCAATACTAGTACCAACATGGTAAATACCCACGAGGTTTTTATCCAAGGCATGTATGTTTGCATCAACTACATCTGATACATGTACAAAATCTCGTGTTTGTGTGCCATCACCATAAATTTTTGGAGCAATATTTGATTGTATTTTTTCGAGAAAAATAGAGACCACACCAGCCTCTCCGTGAGCATTTTGTCTTGATCAGTAAACATTTGCATACCTGAGAGTAGTGGAATGAATTCAGTGATAATTCTGATAAAATTCCAAAAGAAATTCAGCGGAACGTTTCGATATACTATAAGGTGTATTGGGATGCGCCTCTATTAATTCTGAATATGGTGGCATAATATCCCCTAAAAACATTCATGCTGTAGAAGAAAATATGATTCTCTGACATCATACACTTCGCATAGCCTCAAGGATTGATAAGGTACCTCCGATATTAACTCTGATATCATGTGAAGGATTTTTGATAGACTCACGGACATTTATCTGTGCTGCCAAATGAAATACCACGTCTGGTTGAGTCATTTCAAATATTTCTTTCATTCTATTCTCATCGCAAATATTCGCCTCAAAAAAACGTACCATTGTATTTGCCTCATGCTGCGCTATATTCTGTCTTTGTCCTGTGCTTAGATTATCAATAATAGATACCTCATAACCTCGTTCTACACATGCGTCCACAATATGTGAACCTATAAAACCAGCCCCTCCCGTAATAAGTATTTTCATACTCTGTATGATAGAGAAAAATGGTTGAAGACAAGAAAAAACTCCCCGATTTCGGGGAGTTTTTGGAGAACAATATTATTCAGCAGATTCTGTTTTTGATGCTTTTTTTGTCTTCTTTGGAGTAGCAGAAGCGTTCTTTGCTTTCACTTCTTTGAGACGAGCTGATTTTCCTTCGAGACCACGAACATAACGAATGTTTTTTCGGTTTACTTTGTACTGACGAATAACAGTTACATTTTCAACAGTTGGGCAAGAAACTGGAAAAGTTTTCTCAATACCAAGACCGCTTGTTACGCGACGGACAGTATATGTTTTTTCACCATGAGTCTTACCACCAGTGCGGATAACAACACCTTCGAATTTTTGAACACGAGATTTGTCACCTTCAGTAATACGCTGAGAGACTTCTACCTGCATACCTGTACGAATTTCTGGGAATTCTTTTTTACCAGCGGCGAGGTTTTGGATATGTGCGATGAGTTTTGCGTCCATAAGAAAGAAATAAAGGAAAGATAAGTATTAGAAGAAACGGCGATAATCGTATGCCTGAGATTCAGCCTTGAATCGACGGAGGAGTTCGAGAATAACACCTACAACGATAATAAGACCTGACCCTGAAATAAGAAAATCTATTTGTGCAATATTGAGTGCTGGAATATTGTTTGCCTTGAGCATGTTATTGACCAGTGTAGCAACATAAGGAAACACTGCGATAATAGCTATAAAGCCACCCCCGAAGAAATTCAAATGATTTGAAACATTGCGGAGATAGTCAGCTGTTTGACGACCTGGACGAATACCAGGGATATATCCTCCTCGCTTTTGGATACCTTCTGCAACTTCTTTTGTATCAAATGTGATTGAGAGATAGAAGTATGAGAAACCAAGAACAAGAGCAACGAAGATAATCACAAACCACCATGTTGGAGCATTTGGATTAAAGATTTGTACCATGAGATTTGCTGCACTTTTTACCACTTCTGGCATACCAGCACTACGAATTGCAATTGCTTGACCAATAATGTATGGGAAAGTCACGAGAGACATCGCAAAGATAATTGGAACCATGCCCGACTGGTTGATACGGATTGGGAAATATGATCGCTCATCTCGACCAGTACGAGTATAGACAAGAGGAATACGTCGATATCCTTCTGTAAATCTAATAATGATATAGACAACAACAAGTGTTGCGCCGAGCAATACGAGGAATGGAAGAATTTGTGTAAAAATAGAACTAATAGATCCAGACCAAACAACATTTCAGAGCTGAGTTGCTATACGACCTGGTACGTCTGCAAGAACACCAGCAAAGATAATCATAGAAATACCATTACCTATACCTGATTCGTTGATTTGTTCACCAAGCCACATAAGAAATACTGTACCTGCTGTAATAATCGTCATCATTGAGAGGAGATTGCCCCAATCAGAAGTGTCAACGATAGGTGTACCCTGGACGAGACTATTGAGGAGGAGAATCATTCCATAACTCTGAATAAACGCGAGAGGAACAGTGAGGATACGAGTGTATGTATTGATTTTTTTCTGACCTTGTGCTCCTTCTTTTTTGATTTCTTCGAGTTTTGGAACAACAACTGAGAGAAGCTGGAGAATAATCGATGCATTGATATATGGAGAAAGACCCATAAGAATAATCGAAAATCTCTCAAGACTACCACCCATGAGAGAACTGAAAAATGCAAGACCTGGCTGAGCTGAGAAAACATTTCTCATGTTTGCCAAAGAGTCTGTTGAAACACCTGGAACAGGTATAACTGAGAGGAGTTTGTAGATCACAATGAGGCCGAGAGTCAGTCCTATCTTCTTTCGGAGACTGGTAGAACGGAGGATTTGTTTCCAGGAATTCTTCATAACAATGAGTATAATTACGCAACGAGGTTAAGTGTTCCTCCTGCTTTTTCGAGAGATTTCTTTGCTGTTTCACTCGCAGCATGTACTGTGAGAGTCACTGCAGAAGTGAGTTCACCACCTGAGAGAAGTTTTACGCGAGGTTTTTGACCACGAACGTATCATGCTTCGATGAGTGTTTCGATAGTGATTTCTTTCTTACCTGCATCAGCAAGTTGCTGGAGATCACTGAGTTGGAGTACAGCAAATGGAGTTTTAGCTGAGTATGCACCTCCACGAAGTTTTGGGAGACGCATATGAAGAGGTGTCTGTCCACCTTCGAAGAGAGGATGGATTTTTTTACCTGTTCGAGCTTTTTGCCCTTTACAACCACGACCACAGAACCCACCTTTTCCAGATGAAGACCCACGGCCAAGTCGTTTTGATGTGGTGCGAGATGCAGCACGAGGACGAAGAGTAGAATGATTAAGCATACAACGAGAGTTTAATAAGTGAAATTGATTTTATCTATTTTTTACGTTTTGTATATATTATTTTGTCTGATACATCTTGAGAGCCTCCATAGTTGCGTACGCTGTTGTGATAACGTTACGACCACCATGACGTTTTGAGAGGATATTTTGGCAACCAGCGAGTTCGAGAATACGACGTGCAGAACCACCAGCGATGATACCAGTACCTTCTTTTGCAGGATGAATCATGATTTTGACTGACTTGAATTTTGTATTTACTTGGTATGGAACTGTTCCGTTTTGAAGAGGAACTTTGATAAGGTGGCGTTTTGCAGAGTTCACAGCTTTTTCTACTGCGACAGAGACTTCACCTGCTTTACCAAGACCAAAACCAACGCGACCATTTCGGTCACCGATAACAACAGCAGCACGGAAACGGAGTTGACGACCACCACTTGTTACTTTGGTAACACGACCGACTTCGAGGAGTACTTCTTCGAATTCTTTTTTTACTGGTTCAAAACCAGATTTACCATCGCGACGATTGTCACGACGTCCGCCTCGGTCATCACGACGTCCGCGACCACCACGTTCACCACGAGGTGCTGGTGTCGCTGTTTCAGTCGTAGCTTCTGGAGCTTCGTTTGTAGTTGGAGTTGTAAGTGTCTCTTCTGACATAAATAAAAAGATTAAAATATGAGGCCACCTTCTCGAGCTGCATCTGCGAGAGCTGCAACACGACCGGTATAGATAAATCCGCCTCGATCAAAAACAACAGTCTTGATTCCAGCAGCTTGAGCTTTTTTAGCGATTTCAGCACCAACTTTTTGTGCGTGCTCGATCTTTGTTCCCTTCTTGATTTCTGTATCATGAGCAGAAGCAAGTGTCTTGCCAGCTACATCATCAATGAGTTGTGCATAGATGTATGCGTTTGATCGATACACTGCGAGTCGAGGACACGTAGCAGTACCACTGATACGAGATCGTATTCGTTTGTGTCGGTTGTATCGTTTTTCTTGAGAAGTGAGAGTCATAGTAGAAAATATTAAGCTTTAGCACCTGTTTTACCAGCCTTGCGACGGACGTATTCGTTGACGTAACGAATTCCCTTTCCTTTGTATGGTTCAGGAGTTTTTACAGCACGGATTTTGGCAGCAAATTCACCAACTCGTTGAGCATCAATACCTGAGATGTGGAGAATGTTTGGATTTTGTGCATCCTGTACGAGTGTGACACCAGCTGGGATATCAAGTGTTACCTTGTGTGAGAAACCAACAGCAAGAGTAATCTTTGTTCCTGTTACTTCACATCGGTAACCTACACCCTGGATTTCGAGAGATTTTTTGAATTCTCCTGCAACACCCTTGAGTTTGCTCTGAATGAGAGCCCAAGAGAGACCCCACTGGGCGAAATCTTTTCTTTCAGTCGCAGTAGAGCTGAGAAGAAGAGAATTTCCTTCAAGCTTAGCATTGACAACAGAAGGGAGTGTATAGTCGAGTTTTCCTTTTGGTCCTTGAAAGACAAGTGTTGAACCTTCGAGGGTTGCAGTAACACCAGCAGGAAATGTAATAGGTTTTTTAGCGAGTCGTGACATATAGAAAATTAATAAACTTCTCCGATAACCTCCCCACCAACGTTGAGAGCACGTGCTTCGTAGCCAGTGATTACGCCTTTTGGAGTTGAGATAATATAGATACCAGAACCATTTCGAGATTTCTTGATAGCGGTAGAACCAACATACACACGGTGGCCAGGAGTACTGACACGGCGGAATGTAGGGATCTTTCGATGACGAGAATTATCGAGAGTAATAGTAATGGTTTTTTTGACATCTCCTTCGACGGCAAAATCAACGATATACTTATTTTTCTTGAAGATAACCAAGATTCTCTCTTTGAGAGTAGAATATGGGACAACAAGTGACTCATGTCCGCGAACGAGAGCGTTCGAGAGTGAGACGAAAAGATCAGATATAGAATCAGTAGACATAAGAAGAATTAAAATTACCAGCTAGATTTACGAACTCCGAGGATTTCACCTTTATTGACACGTTCGCGGAGCTCAATACGAGAGAGACCAAAGCGACCGATGACACCTCGACGACGACCTGTCACAATACATTGTGTATAGATACGTGTTGAGAATGTTACTTTTTGGCCATTTGCCTTCTGACGTGTTGCGCGGAGCTTGCGTCGATTACATTTTGCGATGAGTGCTTTGCGAGTCATAGAAATTATTTATGAAATGGGAAACCAATATTTTGGAGGAGGAGAAGCGAGTCCTCAGGAGATTGTGTTTTTGTGACGACTGTAATCTGCATACCGTGAGTTTTGATAACATCATCTTGTACGATTTCTGGGAAGAGTGTCTGTTCTTTGAGGCCGAGGTTAAAGTTTCCTGTCTTATCGATACTCTTTGGTCGGAGCCCCTGGAAATCACGAACACGAGGAAGGACGACATTGATGAGCTTGTCGAGGAATTCAAACATACGTTCACCTCGGAGTGTGACTGTGAGTCCAACAGCGAGACCTTCTCGGAGTTTGAAATTCGAAATAGCTTTTCGTGATTTTGAGAGAACTGGTTTCTGACCAGTGATGAGTGTGAGGTGCTTCTCAAAGAGTGAGTAGTCTTTTTGACCACCAGTCACGAGAGAACCAATACCCATGTTCACGACGACTTTCTCAAGACGAGGAAGTGCGTTCACATTCTTCTTGAGCTCTTTTGCGAGCTTCGGAAGAACAGTCGATGTATAGTGTTTGCGGAGAGACATAAAAAGGAGAGAAATTAATCGATAGCTTTACCTGATTTTTTAGAAATACGAGTTGTTTTTTTACCTTGCTCGATACGAACACGAGTTGGCTTCTTTGTAGAAGGATCAATGAGCATAACATTTGAAACGTGAATTGGTTTCTCAAATTGTACTTTTTGACCAGGTGTTGTTCCCTGCTTCTTGACGTGTTTTGTAACGATGTTGACACCTTCTACAATAACAAGTTGTTCTTTTGGAAATGCGCGGAGAACTTTTGCCTCAACTGGTGTGCGTTTTTCAACGCCATCCTTATTTTTTTCAACGCGGAAACGGTTTTTTCCTGCGATGATACGGACGATGTCTCAAGTATGGATTTTCATAGTGTGGTTTGAGATTAATTTCGATTAGATAACTTCTGGAGCCTTACTGATAATAGCCTTGAAACGCTTGTCACCTCGGAGCTCTCGGAAGACTGGTCCGAAAACACGAGTTCCCTGTGGTTCACCTTTGTCATTGACGATAACACATGCATTGTCATCAGAACGAACAGTTGATCCATCAGCACGTTTGACTGGGCGAGTTGTACGGATGACAACAGCACGAACGACTGTGTGGGCCTTGACCTGTCCATCTGGTTCTGCATCTTTGACAGAACAGACGATGATGTCACCAACACGAGCATAGCGATGACGTGTTCCTTTTGGGATGTTGAAACAGAGTACTTCTTTAGCACCTGTGTTATCAGCGACGACGAGTCTTGTTTCTTTTTGTATCATAGTAAGGAAAAATTAGAGTGGCTTTTTTAGATGACTTTCCAACAAACTGTTTTTGAGCGAGGAGCTGTTTCTTCGATAGTGACTACTGCACCTTCTTCAAGTGGAGTTTCTGTGTGAGCGTGAAACTTTTTTGAAACTGGGATATCCTTGCCATATTTCGCATGCTTGAGGTATTCAGTTACTTTGATAGTAACAGTTCCCTGCATTTTTGTTGATGTAACAATACCTGTTTTAGTTCTTCGCATATTATTTTGACTTATTAAGTTGAGTGAGATGACGAGCAACTGCTTTTCGTGCCGCACGGAGTTTGTGTACTTCCTTGAGCTCGCGGAGAGAGTGCTTCATCTTGAGAGAGAAAAGTTCTGCACGGAGACCCTTGAGGTCACCACCCTGAGCTTTTTTAGGAGCTTCAGTTTTTTTTGCAGGTTTTGTAGTTTTTTTAGTAGGCATAAACAAAAGAGGAATTAAGCAGCGAGAGCAAGGAGTGAAGAGCTATCAATAATAGTTGTTTTGAGAGAGAGTTTCGCACCAGCAAGTGTGAATGCTTCGCGAGCGAGAGCATCAGAGACACCATCGATTTCAAAAATCATTGTGCCAGCTGGGATAGAAGCGTGGTAGTATTCTACGCCACCCTTTCCTCAACCCATTGGAACTTCGAGAGCTTTCTTGGTAAAAGGTTTGTGTGGGAAAACACGGCACCATACTTTACCTCCACGTTGGAGAGTATGAGCGATAGTTTTTCGAGCTGCTTCGATTTCACGAGCAGTGAGAAAACCTGATGACATCGCCTTGAGACCATATGATCCATGAGCGAGCATAAAGCCAACAGTCGCATTCCCCTTCTGGGTTCCGCGCATAGCTTTTCGATATTTTGTTCGTGCTGGTTGTTGCATACAAGTAAATTTTTAATTTTTTAAGTATTCGTTATTAATTTTTTTCAACATCACCCTTGTAAATCCATATCTTGAGACCGATGATACCGTACATAGTGAGAGCGTGCTCTACAGAGTAATCAATCGATGCCTTGATAGTTTGAGTTGGGATGTTTCCTTCTTTGTATACTTCGTGACGAGCGATTTCAGCACCTCCGATACGACCAGAGATACGGATCTTGATACCTTTCGCACCTTTTTCCATAGCTTTTGTAATAGCCTGTTTGATGACACGACGATATGGGAGACGACGCTCAATCTGACGACCGATGCTATCACCAACAAGTGTTGCGTGAACATCAGGATTTTTGATTTCTTTCACATCGACGTTTACTTTCTTTCCGTAGAGAGCCATGAGCTTCTTTTGGAGTTTTGTAAGGTTTTCACCATTCTTCCCGAGGATGAGAGCTGTACGAGATGTATAGATAATAACGCGGAGACCAGTATCACTGTGAGTGATAGTTACATGACCAACTGGGAGACCTTTGAAAAATTTTCGAACGAGGTCACGGATGACAACATCCTGTTGGATAGCGGCTGTGTATTCTGCTTTATCATAGTATCCAGTAGATGCCCAAGAACGGGTTACTCCGATACGCCAAGAGATGGGGCTGACTTTGTGTCACATAAGAGAGAAGTTTTAGATATTATTTATGAGCGAGTTCGAGAAATACATGGCTCGTATGCTTGAGGATACGGTGACTACGACCACGACCAACTGGACGTGCGCGTTTGTATGTAGGACCTTGAGCAATTGAGAGTGTATGAATAACGAGATCATCTTTTGTAGCTCCATCATTGTGGATAGCATTTGAAGCAGCACTAAAGAGAACCTTGTAGAGAATTTCGCTTCCTTTCTTTGGGAAGAGTCGGAGCATTGCGAGACCATCGTTGACTGACTTGCCTCGTACGAGGTTAGCAACAACACGGAGTTTCTTTGGAGAGATGCGGGCGTTTTTGAGAGTAGCTTTCATAGTTTTCGTAGAGATTAAGCAGCAGCAACAGCTTTACCAGCATGTTTAATAAATTTACGTGTCGGAGCGAATTCGCCGAGACGGTGACCTACCATATCTTCTGTGACAAACACTGGTGTATGTTCTTTTCCATTATGAACACCAAATGTATGACCAACAAAGTCAGGGTGGATTACAGAGGCACGAGCCCATGTTTTGATAACGCTTTTTTTACCTGTTGTATTGAGAGCAGAAACCTTTTTCATGAGGTGTTCTGGAACAAATAATCATTTTTTGAGACTACGTGACATAGTTATGAAGCTGAAGAATTAGAAGAGACAATAGAACCTCGCTTATCAGTTGCGATCCATCGGTTTGTACGTTTGTTTTTACGAGTCTTCACGCCGAGAGCTGGTTTACCCCATGGAGTCGTTGGTTGACGACCGATAGATGTATGACCTTCTCATCCTCCGTGTGGGTGGTCTACTGGGTTCATCGAAGTACCGAGATTGTGTGGACGGCGACCTTTCCATCGACTACGACCAGCTTTACCAACAACGATTTGATTGTGATCAATATTGCTGACAACACCGACTGTTGCGAAACATTCTTTGTGGATATATCGAACTTCACCAGAGTTGAGTTTGATTTGTGTGTATGCACCTTCTTGAGAAACGATCTGAGCACCTGCACCAGCAGAACGAACTGCCTGAGCACCTTTTCCGATGATAAGCTCGACATTGTGAACAAAGAGACCTGCAGGGATATTGCCGATTTTGAGACGGTTACCAGCAACAGGTTTTGCATTTGCTGAAGTAATGATAGTGTCACCAACCTTCATAGCCGAGTGAGCGAGGACGTAGCGGTGTTCACCATCTGCATCTTTTACAAGAGAGATAAACGCTGATCGGTGTGGATCGTATTCGATAGTCTGAACTACTGCTGGGACATCCATTTTTGCAAATCGGAAGTCAACGATACGGAGACGACGCTTGTGCCCACCACCACGGAATCGTGATGTTGTGCGACCAAGAGAGTTACGACCACCTGTGCTCTTGTGAGCTGTTGTGAGTTTTTTGAATGGTTTGTCTGTTGTGAGTTCAACAAAAGCATTTCCAGACATGCCTCGTCGGCCGTTTGTAGTAGGTTTGTAGAGTTTGATTGGCATAGATTAATCTTTTGAGAGATGAAGTTTAGCAAGCTGGGTAATAGGCTTATCGAGTTTGACGTATGCTTTTTTGAAAGCAGCACGACGACGGATAACACCTTTTTTACCATTTCGAACTTTTGAATAATTCTTTGCAATCTGAATAGATGAAACAGAACGATCATAGAGTTCAGCAAATGCTTTTTTGATGTCAGTCTTTGTAGCATCATTAGCGACACGG
>CALETF010000147.1 GCA_937920005.1 uncultured Candidatus Altimarinota bacterium | reverse complement strand
GTCCAACGAGGAGAAGAGACGCTCACTCGTGTCAGTGAGGCACGTTTTGTACCTAAAAATCCTCAAAGTGTTGTTAGTTACCTCAAAGAAGCGATCGATGATGGACTCCATAGATTACTCCTCCCCTCTCTGGAAAGAGAACTTCATGCCGATAAAAAACGCCGAGCTGATGAAGCAGCGATCAAAGTCTTCGGTGATAATATGAGACATCTCCTCCTCACTCCTCCCCTCCGTGATAAGGTGGTGATGTGATTTGATCCTGCCTATCGTACGGGTTGTAAGATCGCTATCATGGATGCGACTGGTAAATTCCTCTACAATACCGTCATCTATCCTACTCCTCCACAGAGTGATATCGCTGGTGCGACGGTCAAATTATTGGAGATGATCGAGAAATATAAGGTCGATGTCATCGTCATCGGTAACGGAACGGCATCTCGTGAATCAGAACAATTTGTTAGTGATACACTTAAAACACTAGAAGCAAAGAATACCCTAGTAACTAACAACAAAGAACTAAGAACTCCAAAGTATATGGTCGTCTCAGAAGCAGGAGCTTCAGTCTACAGTGCCAGTCCTTTGGCTCAAGAAGAATATCCAGATCTCGATGTCACGGTCCGTGGTGCGATCAGTATCGGACACCGTGCACAAGACGCATTAGCTGAACTGACAAAAATAGATCCCAAATCTATCGGAGTCGGACAATATCAGCATGATGTCGATCAGAAACTCTTAGCACAGAAACTCGATGAGAAAGTCCAAGATACCGTAAACAGTGTCGGTGTGGATGTAAATACAGCGAGTTATACACTCCTCCAGTATATCGCTGGTCTGACTCCTGCTATGGCGAAGAATATCGTCATCTATCGTGATGAGAACTGACCTTTCACGAGTAAATCTCAACTCAAAAAAGTAAAATGACTCTGACCGAAAGCATACGAACAGTGTGTCTGATTTCTCCGTATCCAGTGAGGGAAAGAGCCACTCGATCAGACAGGTATCCATCCAGAGATGTATGACAAGACCTACGAGATCCTAGAGAAAGAATTTGGGATTAAGAAAAAGGATTTGAAGTTGCCTTTTCTTGCGTCATCCTGAGCGAAGTGAAACGAAGTCGAAAGATCTCCCGTGTGAGATTCCTCGACAAGCTCGGAATGACGCAATTCTGTACTAAGTGTGGAACTCTGTGGAGGGACTCATGTCAGCCAGACGAACGAAATCGGGGCATTTTTTATTACAGAACAATCTGCGGTAGCCGCTGGAGTCAAAAGAATCGTCGCTCTGACTGGACCTCGTGTTGCTGGTTTAGTACAATCATTGATGACAGAAAAAAATCTCCTTGCTGAAGCGGAAATACGGGCACTCCAGGCACAGATCAATCCCCATTTCCTTTACAATACGCTGAATACCATCAGCTTCTATGTGCGGAGCGATCCTGAAACAGCA
>CALETF010000146.1 GCA_937920005.1 uncultured Candidatus Altimarinota bacterium | reverse complement strand
AGGAAGTCCTCGAATTCATGAAAAAACAGGAATACGTCACTGATGGAAATATCCAAGGGGGCTTCGTAAACCTCTTTGTGACTGATGATCTCTATGCAAAAGAGATTGAAACATGGTCACTCCCAACATTTGAGAAAAGAAATGAAAAAATCATCATCGACTATATGGGAGCAAATATCGGAAAACCGCTCCATATTGGTCACCTCTGTACGCCACTCTTCGGACAGGCAACTATCAATCTACTGCGTCTCATGGGCTACAATGTCACAGCAGATATGCATCAGGGTGATTGGGGCGGAATATTTGGGAAACTCATCACTGGCTGGAAATATTTTGGCGATGAAGAAGCTTTTGAAAAAGATCCTGTCCATCATCTTCTCGAAATCTATGTTGCCATCACAGAAAAAACCGAAAAAGAACCAGACATCGAACAAGAATGTCGTGATGCATTTAAGCTCCTCTCAGAAGGTGATGAAAAATCAGTCACACTCTGGCAACAATTCACAGACAAGAGTCTCGCGGGTGTACGAGCAGTCATGAGTGAATTTGGTGTTCATCCAGATGTTTGGATTGGTGAGAGTTTCTATGAAGGCATAGCACTTCCAAAGCTCGGAAATTGGCCTGATCTCACACCAGATAATACAATGTCAGCCGTCGTCGATGAACTCGTAACAACAGGCATTGCTACAAAAAATGAAGATGAAAGTGTCGGCGTCGTGTTTGAAAAAGAAACAAAACTCCCTTCCTGTATTCTCCAAAAACGTGATGGTACACATGGTTATCTCGCAAGTGACCTCTCAGCCATCAAATATCGACTCAAAAACTGGTCTCCAAGCCGCATTATTTATTTTGTCGATAATCGACAGGCGCTTCACTTCAAACAACTCTTTGCAACCGCAAAAAAAGCATGGTTGAACGGAAAAAATACCGAGTTGACACATGCAGGAAATGGTTTTGTGAGTCTCCCAGATGGTGCCATGTCGACTCGTCATGGACGTGTTATATTTCTCAAAGACCTGATTGGTGAAAGCTTTGATCGTGTGAAAAAAATCCTAGAAGAACGAGAGAGGAAACTCGCAGATAGTGATACAAAAGCAGTAGCACTTGGTGCTATTGTCTACTCATTCTTGAGCCAAGATCGCGAACGTGATTGGGTGTTTGAATGGGATAAAGTGCTGGCCTTTGAGGGAAACAGTGGACCATATCTCCAATACACCTATGTACGTTGGAAAAAAATCATCAACGAGATTAGCAATGTGTGAAATTTGAAGATTGAGGGTGGAAATTTAACCACATTTGATCGAGATCTTATCATGGATATTCTCGGGTTTAATGAAGTATTAGAAAACTGTGGAACAAGCTACAAATTTCATCTCCTCATCGCTCATATAGCAACAATGACACGACACATGAATGCTCTCTATGTGAATACACCGAAACTCAAGGAAACACCAGAAAACGAACGTACTGCGCGTATTGCAATCGTTAACACGTGTCTCAATATCATCCACTACACGGCAACAATATTAGGCATGCCCCTCCCCGAAGAGATGTAGTTACTTTATTGACATGTACCATTCACACAGCTCAGGACTGGCGGAGCCGTGATAACAGGACATGTACTAAAAACAGGATATGTCTGATTAAAGAGTTTCTGCATATTCGTGTAATATGTTGTCTTGTTTTCAAACAGTGTCATATCGATATTTTTTGAAGAATATTGGAGTCCAACACTTGAGCTACCACATGCATTCTGACCAAATAACTTCCACTGACATTGTTCAGAAGAAGTACAAGAAAGATCCTTGGTATAATTTCGTATCTCATTAAGAACTTTGTCAGAAAACTGCCGATCAACAGTTTCATTGATGGGAGAATACGTCTTATATGTTGTACAGTAGGCCGGACCGTTTACAAAACAAGCCCTGAGAGTACAGATAGCATTCCCATCTGATGTTTTGGAACAATTATTACATCCATCGTAATAACTCTGGCAAATAGAAGAGTCAAAACTATCCATCACCAAACGACAATCATTTGAATTGTATTCATTCTCATAGCGACTATCACAGACAAAGTCTCCTTCATTGATACATATATAACCAGCATCAGGCAATCTATTGTCTTCTTGTACTCGATTAAGGCCAACACAACACTGATAATTTTGTTCAGGATAAAGCGTATACGCACCTCCAGCATAACCACCTTCACCAACACAAGTATTTTGTTTTTTAACACATCTATTATTTTCTAGTGTATACCCATTTTCGCACTCTGAACAAGAAGGAATGCCTTGCCAAATACATGCTCGCTCTGTACATGCCACGCTCTCATCACCGCGTACACAATCATTACACCCATCATTATACACTGCACAATGTGCTAGAGGATCTGAATTGTTCTGATAGTCTAACAAGGCAACAACTAATTGGAAAAATTCACCTCGCGTCATACGATGTGACATATCAAAACCAGAGAGAATTGAACCAACACGCGAATCATAAACAGCTATACTACGACCATTATCATCTCGAACATTGAGTGGAATTTGTTTTTCTTGGATAGTGAGGATAAGTCTCTTTTGCCATGCAGGAAGAGAACCAGAAATAGTATTAACTGAAGTATTTGAAAGAGGAATATCAAGAGCTTTTATAACAATGCCCATTGCCTCTCCGAGCGTCAAAACATCGCGTGGTCGGAAGT
>CALETF010000145.1 GCA_937920005.1 uncultured Candidatus Altimarinota bacterium | reverse complement strand
GAACTCATCAGGGATGCACATATCGACTCCATCAAAATCAGCAATCATGAAGAAGTAGAAAGACTCTTTCTCTCAGGAAAAACACATCTCAAGCCACGACATCAGCGTGATGTAGGTCGATTTATGTCACTCATCAAGATGTTCACACTCCTCAATCTCCCCTTCAGAAAAAGAGTAGAAAATACTCTCTATACGGAGCAGGAGGATATCGATGAGGCGTGGAAAATCTGGGAAGAAATATCACCCGGCCAAGAATACAATATATCACCCTACTCCATGCAGATATACCGTGACGTATTTCTCCCTGCATACCGAGAATATAACATGAACGAGGATTTCTTCACTCCAGACGATGCAAAATGAGTCCCGAGGAAATATATCATCAAAAAACATAGTGAACTCTATGGAAGACCTCTCTCAGATGCCACCTGGAGACAAGAGCTCGAGCCAACACTCGTAAATGCCGGACTCATCATCACTGAAACTCTTTGAAGGAACATCATCGTAAGCCCTACAGAAGAAATCAAATGGAATATCATATAACCCCCGTAAAAATGACCAAGAAAAAAACAACAACACTCACGAAAGAGATCATCGAGAAACCAATGGATTCTGAAGCTATAAGAGAAAGTCTCATGATCCTCATATCAGATAAGACCTGAGTCTGAGCACAGTACAAAAAGGCAGATACAATCCTCAAAAAACTCGTCACCGGAGAAAAGATAACAGAAGAGGACCAAAAGGATTTGAACAAGCTCGTAAATAGCATCAATCCGTTCAAAACTCATAAATTCCTCCTCTGACTCGTAAAAGAAGAAGATGAAAGGAATTGTATCATGGAGTTCTCGGAAGATATTGCAAAAGAATATGATTGCAAAACCAGCATGGAACTGTCACTCTGTGAGACGATTGCATCGAGTTATTACTCTATGATCAAGTGATCTCAGCAAATGCAGAGAATGTACAGTATCGAGTATCTATCGAATGAGAAAAACGGGTACTACTCTATGATCTCAAAAGAAGTAGAAAAACAAAGCCGGCTCTATATGTCTGCAATGATGAC
>CALETF010000144.1 GCA_937920005.1 uncultured Candidatus Altimarinota bacterium | reverse complement strand
GTCTAGTTCTGGATCATAGGCTAGCATCTTTCTTGATTCACCTCTGAGCTCATGTCATAAAAATAAAATGCTTGCTGATATAGCCCCAGATGAAACCCGAAAAAGAATTTTTACTTTGCTCGATTTTTTATCTGACAATTACTTTCGCACCACCGCTGTTGTGCACGAATCCGATCTTACTGATTTGAATAAAAAAAATACTCATGTTGAGGAAATTTTCAAAAAAAGAGAAAAAACCAAAAATAATGCCCAATTTCGAAGAAAGAGACTGCCAAAAGGCATTCTGCCATGCATAAGTCGGTTCAACTCAATTTGCCTCCATAAAACGCTCGTACATATTATTTCTATTGATAAGTGGAATCAAGGTGTATATCCACCGGTCAAGATAGGGATCATTTGGTTGCAAACGAATATCGCCTAAATCGAGATGCTCTTCTGTGATAAAAAATGAGAGACAAAACTTATCTTTCGTTCTTCTCACGTATTCAAGAGTTCATTTCTGCAGTCCGTGAGTATTACGACGTCGGATACTCAACAAGACTGTTATGAAAGTAACAATCAAACGCGCCGTCCACAAATTTCCTTTTTTCGCAATGATAAAGAGATCAATATCTGAATTCTCATCTGCCTCCCCCATCGCCCGAGAATTACATAAGGCTACCATTTGAATCTGTGGAAAGAATGAAAAAAGAAAGAGCGTAAATCTCTGAAATAATCACATATATCCATTATAGGAGAATCCCTCTATTCTCAATTATGAGAGCCAATTTGGCTGGCGACCAACAATATCACTTATCTCTGGTTTACGAGGTGCTCTTATTTTTTCTGGTTCTTCTAAAACAGCCGCGACTACTGGTGCAAAGCGTAGAGCGAGATCTGACGAAAGTAAACAATTGGGAGTAACATATATTATTTCTTCACCTGGATCAGGTGTAAAAGTCTGGTGTGGTTCAGTCATATAATTATTTTACTAGTATATGTATTATGTCAAATGTTCTCAGTCAGCGAACATTCTGAGCGCAGTCGCTCTCGGACCAGCGCCTGGTCATTCGACGATTTTTTGACCATTGATACAAAGGACATTATTCACGCCTGTAGGAAACCATGACATATCGTCATCATACATAAATCCAGCACGAATATGGTGTCTGTCAGCAACGAGCATACATCTTGCACCGTCTTTGAACGGTTCTACAATAATATCAGAGAGTGTGACGACATTATGATAGAGACCCGAATGATTCGCAAAAATAACAGCCTTGTAAAGGACATCCTGCATTTCGAGATTAATCACTTCTTGGAAATTCCTCGCCCCTGGTTCAG
>CALETF010000143.1 GCA_937920005.1 uncultured Candidatus Altimarinota bacterium | reverse complement strand
TCGTGTGGCAAACAAATCAGGGTATCAAGTGCAGGACGTCTGGTTCCACAAAGCAAAGGCGGCTGGTTATCGTGCTCGAAGTGCTTTTAAGCTCATACAAATACAAGAAGAAACCGGTATTATCAGGCCCGATATGGTCGTCCTCGATCTCGGTTGTGCACCAGGGAGCTGGCTCCAAGTCCTCTCAAAAACAGTTGGCCCAGAAGGACGTGTCCTCGGTATCGATCTCCAGCAAGTAGACAAATTCGCACAGAAAAATATCAAAACATTTGTCGGTGATATGACCTCCCCTACCTCACATCAAGAAATGAGAAATTTCCTCCGAGAGGTACAGATGGAAGGGAAAGAAATAGAGAAATCCAAAGAAGAAGCTGGTATCTGGGGCATCAATGATAATCCAAAAGTGAGAACAAAATATTTCCATCTCATCACGTCAGACGTGGCACCAAAAACCACTGGTCGCAATGATGATGACCAGTATAACAGTGCGATGCTCTGTCTCGAAGTTTTAAAAATTGCAGAAGAACTCCTCGCACCAGGGGGTAATCTCGTGATGAAAATATTTGTCGGAAGAGACCTCGCTCAAATCCTTCAAAAGGCTAAAACGATGTTCACAAAAATCCAAACTCTTAAGCCCGACGCTTGTCGGGATAGGAGCTTCGAAGAATATGTGATATGTCGAGGATTTCGAAACTAGCTATTTTTCTCAACTAGAACTTTTGTTAATAATTGCATGCCATCATATCTTGTGAGATATTGGCATGGGATTTTGTCTCATTTCTTTAATTTCTTAAAAATATCTTCTGGGATCTCTTGAGAATCTACTGTGTCATCAGGCAATCGGACAGAAACAGTATATTTTTCTTTATTTCCAAACTGTAGTTTCCGAGCAGGATTCATGTGATAGCTAGGATCAACACGGCTTGCAGGATTCAGAGATCAGGCCTGTGTCGTAGAAGACAGTTCTACAACTTCTAATTCTGCTGTTTGAAACTTTCTATCATCAGACAAAGAAGAAAGAAGTCCGATATATGCTGACAAACCTCCAGCGGTTCAAAGGAGCGCAAGAACATCTCGTCGAGTAAAGCCAGCGCGAAGTTGATTTGTTTGGTTTTTTTCTCCTTCTCTACCACTGTCTACGACATTTTTCATATTATGTACGTTATTTATAACATACATATTCTACAATATATTTTATATATTGCAAGTATTAAAATGGTACATCCATCTCTGTTGCAGGTTTGATGCTCGGACCAGATGCTGGTGCATTATCACGATTTTTCTGATAGTCATTTTCGACGACGTAGTGTGTATCACCATATTGACCTGGTTCTTTGCGTTTGAGGACAGTCATATTGACGTACCCTTTTTCATTTGCAATAGCCTGCATATCTTCGAGTTTGAGCGAGAGATTGAGGATTTCACCATACTGAGTTGAGACCGCTTTCGCAGACCCACCGATATATTTTTTATCAGCCATAAGAGAGTTTTATAAGTAGAGAATTATTCAGCTGTCGTACCACCTTCTTCCTCTATTCCAACGAGGCGGATGCGGTAGCCAGTGAGCTGCTCAGCGAGACGGACATTGCCTCCACTGCGACCGATAGCACGGACTTCTTCTGATTTTGGAACAGAGACAATAGCCACACCTTCTTCATCGAATTGGACATCGAGGATACGAGCTGGGTTGAGCGCTTGAGCCACGAGTTCACGAGCATTATCAGTGTAATTGATGACATCGACTTTTTCACCAGAGAGTTCTTCGACAACAGCTTTTACGCGGATACCTTTTGGACCGATGAGGGCACCAGCTGGATCGACTTCTTCAAATTCTGAAGCAACAATAATTTTTGTCTTAAATCCTGGTTCACGAACGATTTTGACGATTTCAATCGTACCATCTTCGAGTTCAGGAGTCGAGAGTTCAAAGAGTTTCGCGACGAGCTGTGCATCCTTGCGAGAGAGGATGATTTTTGGTTCACCACGTCCTTCGTCTTCGACTTTTTTGACATAGACATGGAGACGCATGCCTGGAGTGTATTTATCACGGCTGACTTGTTCTCCGCGAGGAAGGAGCACTTGAGAACCATTAAATTCGACGAAAACACGATCATTTTCGACCATATCTACGCGAACATTCACGATTTCACCCTGCTTATCTTTGAAGATTTCATAGACTTTTGCCTTCTCAGATTCACCGATTTTCTGGATAATGACTTGTCGAGCTGCTTGAGAAGCAATACGTCCAAATACCTGTTGATTGTCACGGAGGACATCACTCACATCGATTTCGATGATATCACCAAAATCAAACGCATCAGCATCGTCCCCGAGATCAGCTTTGCTGATTTCAGTATTTGGATTGGTGACTTCTTCGACGACAGTTTTTTCAAGTGTCACAGCGATTTCACCTGAATCAAAATCGAGTTTTACATTGACGATATCATCTTTGGTTCCGTAGTCTTTTTTATAGGCTGTTCGGATAGCAGATTCGATGATTTCCACGAGATCCTCACGACGGAGACCGCGTTCTGCAGCGATATGATTGATGGCCGCTTCTATCTTTTTGAGATCGAGCATAGTGTCAGGAAAATAAGAAATACAAACATCAGGAACGAAAACAGTATAGAGACAATCTGGGTAAAAAAAAGAATCTGGGGTTCCAAATTCTTGCGTTTTCGACTGATTACGGAGACAGTATAGCAGGAAAAGAGAAGAAATCAAAAATTTTTGAACTTTTCCCCTTGAGTATCAAATTTTTATACGGTTGACACGAATACTACTCTACGAGCATAACTCCTTCACCATTAGTGATGTAGAGACCTTCTTTTGAGACAAGAGGAGACCAGAGTCACGCAAGAGAGACATTACCATCAGTTCGCGTTATGTTCGTTCTTCATGATTTCCATATGAATGTGTACTGCCCATATACGATTTCGTTTTTGGTTTGGAGCGGTGTTCGGCCATATCTATCCCATATTACGACGCCTTCAGCAGTCCAGAACAAAAATACTCCATCACGCTCACCACGAGCGAAGTGAAATGGCATCTTCGTAAGAGGTGGAGTCATAAGCTGTCTCGTTGTCGTATCATAGATGAGAATATCCTTGTTTCGTCGAACCAAAGCGAGACCAATAAAAGGATACATCTTCTCAATATTCATCGTTGATTGTTCTTCTGGCTTCATAGCAGGAACACGGAACTGGTCGAGTATTGTCGTCTCAGTGATATTTTTGACTGTAAAAGCAGGACGTATGTCGAGGATACCCTGAGTATCTGGTTCAATAAATACCGATTTTTTCTCATTTGTGCCGAGGAGAGTGATAACCGCATCACCCGCTGGGAGACGGTCCAGGATGCACTCTTTTTGGCATGATTGTGTGCGAGAAAACGGTATCGTGAAATGCACAGGATAATAAAAACCAAACAGATCAGCATCAAAATAGAGAAAGCGAGCCTCAATATCTATCCTCACTTGCGTTATCTCCTCTCCTGGAATTCGGAGTGTCAGGCGCGATACATCCCAGAAATAGGTCTTCCCAACGAGGCCCACGAGACCGCCAAGCACTCCTCCGATTATCAAAATCGGAATGAGAAATATAGTAGCTTTTTCACGGATTTCAGCGAGATTCATGTGGTAAAAAAAGAATTTTGGATAGTATAGAGATAACGCTATGATTTCGCAACAAATAATAGAAAAAATAGAGACTTTACGCTCTGGTGGCCAAGTAGCCCCCCTATTTGTCACAGAGGGGCAAGTATGTGAGATATACGAGTATATTTTTGATGAAGAAATTTCGGATTTGGATGAGCTCTCCACGCGCGGGATAAATGATTTTGTCTACTACGACTGTGCTGATAGGACACAGAAGGGGGCAGAAAATTTCCGAGTCAAAGTCCTCAAAGAACACACAGAAAAACTCTATCAAAAACCGTCAGGAGATATTCTCGTAGCCCTTTTTCGCAATATCGATGCTCTTCGCGCTTCATGAGAACAAAAGTCAGAAAATTCCCTGCTTCATTTTTTTGAAGATGTCCCTGATAGGCTCCTGATACTCGTGACAAGCGCCACTCCTGAGAAAATCATACCCACCCTCCAATCTCGCATGATTATGATCGCTCCAGGGGTCACATCTGGTGGTGAAAATCCTCATCAAGATGCGATAGATTCTTATATAAGAGGCAACGCCGAACCACTGTTTGGATTGACGCTCGTATCAAGCAAAGAAGCAAAGTTTACGCGTGATGATGCGCTCTGGGTTATTCAAGGTTTGCAAGATGCTATCAAATGTGGTACACTGTCCCCGAGACACGCGCGACGGATATCAGACACTCGAATACTGCTCGAGACGACGAATACCATCGCAAAATATCTCATTGACCAGCTCCTTATCTCTCTCTCATGCGATTAATCGGTTTTCTTTTCTTCTGGACATCAATTGGTATCACTTGGGCACAAGGCCAAAGAAGTATCTTCGAAGATGAGTTTGGTAATGGCGTCACGAATGATCAGCTCCGCCAGGGAAATATATCATTTAGCCAGATACCCGGCGTCCTCGTTGCTATCACCAATAATCTCCTCTCATTCGTTGGCTATATCAGTCTCGGAGCAATCCTCATTGGTTCACTGATGTATGTCTTTGGCGGTGTCAGTGAAGAGATGAAAAGTAATGGAAAAAATGCTATCAAAGTCGCACTTGTCGGCGCTGTAGTATCATGGTCTGGGTGGCTTATTGTCAACTTTGTTCTCGATAACTTTTAAACTTTATGGAAGCATTTTCTTGGGCATTTGAGAGTCGATTTGAGCGAGGAAGAAAGTGGTATGCTATTGCTGCAACCATCGCCATCACAGTAACTATTGTGAGTTTTTTGCTCAGCGCCTATCTCCTCGGCATCGTTGTCATTCTTTTTACTGGTGTATATCTCCTCTACGACGTCAATAGTCATCCTCTCGTTCATGTCAGTGTCACGACAGAAGGTATCGCTTTGGAAGGTGATTTATTTGCCTATTCTCAGATTCAGTCATTTGGTATTATACGCATCAACAATCAACCTCTCCTCCTCCGTCTCCATACCAATAGTCGGACAATGGGAACGGTGGACATTTTCTTAGACCCAACACTGGACATTGAGGCTTTACGTGAATTTCTCTTGAGAGCTATTCCAGAAGATCCAAATGCATCTCTCTCAGTCGTAGAACATCTCCTCCTCGGCTTGCGCTTGTAATTCTCTTTTTTTTCTTAGAATAATTCTATGCCTTTCATCTCTCTCTCATCTGCGGTGAAGATTAATCTCCAACTCTTTGGGGGGTAGAAAGGTGCACAAATATCACTTAACTTACTCTCCATCCGTGGAGAGTTTTTTTATGAAAGAACTCCTCTGAGATATAGATCATATCCTCCGACACACCCCAGAAGATGGTATCGGTGAATCACTTCGTCTCGAATGAATCAATAGCATTCGCGATGCAACACGATGAGTCCTTCATCTTCCTGAGTGATCTCCTCTGAGAATCCTCAATGAAAGACTCCAGATTCTGCTCGCTAAAAATGGCTCAACTACAACTATAGATAAAACACGGATACGCTGTATAGGTGCTCTGTGACTTATCCATCGTCGGTACGGCCACGAATATCCTCGAGAAATAAGCAATGTCGTATGATGGCTTTACCGTATCACCGTCAGCCCAACAGAACAAACAACCCTTCTCATATCGAGAAGGGTTGGATATAGACTTGAGGAGGATAGAATTGTCTGAGAATAACTACCACTCGAGGTTGCCGGCTGTCTGATATTCTGTCACTTTTGTTTCAAAGAAATTTTTCTCTTTTCGGAGATCCATAATTTCACTCATCCATGGGAATGGGTTTTCATCACCATGAAGAATCGGTAGATTAATCATCTCACAGCGTCGGTCGACGATATGTCGAACGTACTGTTTCACTGCATCTCCATTGAGACCGAGGACACCATACGGGAGACAATCCTCGACGTACGCGAGCTCGTGCGCTGTTGCTTGTTTGAAGAGATCGATGACTTTGTTTTTGAATTCATCTGTCCAGATTTCAGGATTTTCTGCGACGATACCGTTGATGAGGTCACGACCATAGGCGATATGGATAGATTCATCGCGGAGGATGTATTGGAATTGCTCACCAATACCCTTCATCTTGTTATTTCGCATGAGCTGAAGCATCATCGCAAAACCAGCATAGAAAAATATACCTTCCATAATCATGTTGAATCCTATGACATCGAGGAGAAACGCTTGTTTATCAGCTGTTGTTTTAATTTCAAATGTTGGGTCGAGAATTGATTTGGTGAGATTGACCACGAAGTCATCTTTTGCCTTGATAGAAGGAATAGTTTCATAAGCAGCGAATACTTCCTCAGGATCGAGAGAAAGTGAATCACAACAGTAGACAAATGTATCAGTATGTACTGCTTCTTCGTAGGCCTGACGAAGCATATACTGACGACACTCAGGGTTGGTGACGTGACGATACATGGCGAGGACAATATTGTTGGCTGTAAGACTCTCTGCTGTTGAGAAAAATCCGAGATTCCACATGATGAGATGACGTTCATTTTCTGTGAGCACATCGCTTGCTTTCCACTGTTCTACATCTTTTTGCATCGGGATTTCTTCTGGTACCCAGTTATTGGCAACACCATTTTTGTAGTGTTGTCGTGCCCATTTATACTTCATCGGAAGTATTTTATTTGGATCTGTACCCACAGCACAGATGAGTCGTTTCTCAGCGGCCATAAAAAGAAAAATTAGAAAATGAAATATTCATACACCACGCACACCCTTTGCAACTGTTCAAAAAATGTATGCACGGCGTGATTGTTTGAAAGAGAAAACACAAGATATTGTGTGATGCATTTATATTCACACACTATATCTAGTCAAATCGAGTTATGAGAAATCGAATTGCAAAATTCTCTAAAAGAGTTGTATTTTAGAGAGCATAGTACGAATACGCTCATACTGAAGGGCTTCTGGTATGTCCATCCATTGGCAACTTGCTATACCATCATCTTTGTTGTCTGGCAGAGGAAGTGTCGAATCACCAAGAAACAGAAATGTCATCGCATGGTGCCAGTGCTCTGGTTCCTGTTTTTTTTCGCTGTGTGGGATGATATGTGAATCAATGTGAAGTAAGAGCGGTTGTTTGTTTTCATCCAATACGAAATTCACTCGAACACCCGTTTCTTCGAGGACTTCGCGCTGTGCCGCTTCGGCTGGATGAGTATCTACCAACTCTATGTGACCTCCAGGATTTTGCCAGTGGTGATGTGTCGCGTGGTAGACAAGGAGGATTTTTTTATTTTTTGGATCAATGACACATCCATCAGCGACGACATGACCCGTGAAATTTGTACGAACAGCTATATCTCTGTGTTCTTGAACAATTTGTTCTGAGAGAACAGGAAAATTTTCCTCTGGATAAAGACGAGTATACAATTCAAAAAGGTTTTTGATGATGGTAAGCATCTCAGCTATAGCTCAATACTAGAACTGAACTGGTACAACGACGCTCATATCATTTTCTGGAAGTCCTGATGGATTATCACGTTTGAAAACAAGTTTTCCCATAGAGCCAGCTGGTTGTGATGGGAATGTGAGTGTAGCGGTAAATGGAGACCAATTCTCAGTCATCCAATCCCCCTGAGCTTGAGCAGTCGTCATCACTATCACAGCACCATTGCTGTCCTGGAGCTCAATAGGAAATGATGCTTCAAAATACCATGGACCGCGTGCACGACCAGTCAACGTAAGAGGACTTGTGATCTGACTATTTGCTGATGGTACAGTTACTTCTATGAAATCAGCTGGATTCTGTGTTGCAGGCATCTTTTCAGCAGGTGTTTCAACGACAGGAGCAACAGCTTGTTGATTCCAGAAAAACCAGACACCACCAACGATAACAGCGATAATAATAAACCAAGAAATGATATGTTTCATAGATGCGAGTTAAAAATACACGGCCATTATAGACCCGATTCTGTGATTGCAACTATTCACCGCTCACCCGTACACTCACACCATCATGATGTTCATAAACTCGTTTTGTATTTTTTTCCATTTTCTGAAGTATTTCTGATTCTAGATCCACTCCGAGTATTTCTGCCATACCAAGGAGATAGATCGCGACATCAGCGAGCTCTTCTCCGAGATCATCTTTTTTCTTTCTCCATGCCTCAAATGCCTCCCCCACTTCACTATAGAGGTATGCAAACTCGAGAGGAATATCGGTCACATTAAAACCTTTTGTTATTTTGTTAGCATAAATGGCTTTTTGGATTTCTGGTGTGTTCATATTTTATGCGTCAAAATCAGTTCTTTCGCCTACACAATGCTCTGATTTTCAACTACATCCACTTAGTCACAAGCATTCAGCACAATTAATTGCAACAGTATCTCTTAATCAATCTACTCATCACTCCTCTGTTCCTAACTCATCAAGAAGAGAAACAGGTGCAAATTTTGCCTCCTCCTCAGTTATTGAAGTCATACAAAGAAAAGGTTAAAATCCTTCAAAAGATTATAGCCTACTTGCAGTATTTGCAATATACAAATAATTTTTTATCTATCCAGAATATTAATGTATAATTTTATTCTGGTATATGTCGAAACCATGACTGCACTTCTGAACGACTCAGACCTGCAAGAGTCAGTGTCTCATCAGTAATAGACTCTAAACGAAGGTCTCCTGAAGTTCCCTGCGCATCAGCCAAATAGGTCATGAGACCTTCCCAATTATCCAGTAAGAGATATCCATCTTCCCTTGCTTGAGCTATGAGCCATACCGCACGATGGATTTTCCCTATTTTTCGGAGAAATATGAGCTCTGTGTGTGATGTTCCGAGCTCTGTCAGGATTTTTTCATCTATGGTCTCAAGTGTCACTCATGGATATCCAAGTGAAATTGTCTGATGTAAAAATTCGGATTCATCTTCTTCTATAAATCATCGTGGTTGTCATGGGATTCTCTCTTCTCCAGGCTTGATAGCAGCATCGCGAGCGTATGTGAGGCGTTCTCAGAGAAATCGCATCACGCTCGCTCTCATCCACATCTCTATCTCTGTGCGATTGGTTCAGAGGATGCGTAGTGTATCATCAGTGAGGGTATCAAGGGCAAGAGTAGTCGTCTGAGACTTATGTTCTTGCGTCATAGACTGAAATCTGTGCGCTAACAGCAGAAACATCTCACCTCCATCTTCGAAATATCCTCTCTTACAAGCAATATCTATCACCTTATCAAGACTCTCTGGGTTTTGCATTGTCATAAATACTCACTGGAGTTTCAAAACCAGCTTTGGCGCAAAACCAAGTAACTTTGCATACAGAGGCATGCCATCAGAATTGTCAGAAGAGTGAGGAAACATATCTTATTCTGCTACATCTATCACTACCACCTCTGTACCAGCTGAGAAACTGAGTTCCAGTATTTCTACATCGGAGATACGTGCCTGGTCCCCTGCTTCGAGGGTCTCACCTGTGGCGAGGTCGACACTCCCCTTCGTGACGTACATAAAGACGTTTCCTGTTCCTGCGTGTGCCATATGTGTCCACGTGGTTTCTTCGTCAAAAATACCACGATAGATCACTGCATCGGTATAAATCTGGAGCGCATCATGGTCAAATCCTGAAGCAATAGGAACGAGATGATTGTGTGGTATATTCGAGAAATCACGTTCATCGTGTCGTGGTGTGATATTTTCTTCTCGTGGCATGATCCATATCTGATAGAGATGAACTGCTTCATCTCCGTTGTTGATCTCGCTGTGACGGAGTCCATAACCCGCTGACATCACCTGAGCTCCGCCCGCACCGACGGTTGCTTTTCCTCCATGAGAATCCTCATGAGAAATTTCTCCTGCGAGGACTAAGGTAATGATTTCCATATTGCTGTGTGGATGCATACCAAAGCCCTGATGAGCTGCTATGATGTCATCATTGAACACGCGAAGTGCTCCAAAATGCATATTCGCTGGATCATAGTAGTCTGCGAAAGAAAAGAGATGTTTACTCTCGAGCCACTCATGGTGAGCGGTGTAGCGATTACGTGCTGGAATTATTTGGGTTTTCATAGAAATATTATAAGTAAAAATTGTGTAATACGAGAGATTTGTCGTCAAGAAGGCAAAAAAAATCCCAAGCTATTTGGTAATAAACTTGGGAAAACCTGACTTCTTGCGTGTTCGTCACACCACAGCTGGTTGATAAAGATATCGATTGTAGCTGGATATGAGATACATAGGCGTCTCGTACGACAAGACATGCCCTGACAAAATAACATAGGCCTTAACTCTCCTTCGGTAATGGTAGCATTTTCACCCGGCTTCGTATCGTGTTATCCAATTACTCAGTATCACTTTTACCACAATGCCAGAGCATATATGAGAAAGGTGATACCGAGAACAGACAACCTCAATAGATTTTTTTGAAGAGCGGTGAGGGACCGTGAGATCCTCTCCATCGAAGAGTCAAAGTTACCAAGAGCACAAGAACAATTTGTAACCTGAGTATATCACCGTCTGGGCAAGATGATACCTGTACGAAATTGCACTTTTCTCAGATATGTTTGTGATAAAAAAATAATCGCATACGCAAGCCATAATCCCATTTTTATAGAAAATACACCAAAAAACACTCAAAAACCCTCTTTTTGCCCATACAATGCACTTTTTTTGGAGTTTTGTACACAATTTGTATACGTAGAAATGGCTATTTGAAGCGGAAAATAAAATTGTACCTCTCAATAACTCTCCTCTAACACATAAAAGTCATCTGATGCACGGGCCACCTATCTCTCAGAAGTGCCTGAAATTGCTCTTCGTTGTTTTCTGATTCTTTCCAGAGTCATTGGACAAAAGAAATGCTCTCTTCCATCATATATTTACGGAGGCACAGTGGTCATCGTCATGCTGCCTCGTATGCATGTCGCATGTGATGATCCTGACAATTCATACCTCTATTCCCCAGATTCCAGACAGATTCGAGACATTGATGGACTTCCCAAACAGTCTGAGCGGATAAATTTTTCGAATTTTTCCCAAACATATGTACCACCAAGCTGATAAAAAATATTCTTAACTGTGCTGCTGGAGTTCATGATTCACACATAATTCTCTCAAATTTTTTTTGTGCTCGTTGAGATGTCAGAATAGTCTTCATAAAACCCTCTGGAGTAGCATGAGGACAAGATTCACAAAGAGTGTTTGTTGGCATATTGATAAAGAATTATATTCCGAAAGTTTGTTTTATCTTCGCGATGCTTGGTGATTCAAATGAATCAAGAAAGATACGCTCTGCATAATCCAATGCCTGACCAAGTGTCGGCATACGTGTCTGTTTTTGAGCAAAAGCGAGGCGGCCCACGAGATACTCAAATCTCTTCTGTTTCTCAGGAACAACAAGAATACTTGGATACTCTTCTGATATTGGTTTCTGCCCTGGAGGAACAAAGAGTACTGTTGGGAGATTGAGATTATTTTTGTCAGGAGATCACCGATATTCTTTTTTCATGCCCATACAGAGGATATTCATCGTATCACCTACCACACGACGTTGGAAAGCAAGAAATCCACGAGCGGGTCCAGGATAATTACAGCGACTATCTAGCGCCCAAATAACATCAGTCTCTGGTATATCTATAAGAGGTATAATCTTCTTTCTCATTTTTCATTGAATCACATCCAACATAACAGCCGATGACTGCATACCATTTCCTTCGGCCACCATTCCATCATCAAATTGAAAAATAGCTTTTTGAAACACGCCGCCTACATTTGTTGTCAATGAAGCACCGATACCATTCCACCCTCCATTGAGTGATGACATGTCCAGATATACCCTTCCTGGCTCTCCGAGTACGAATTCTTGTTCTGTTTCAGGATTCATAATATTCAATTATGGTCTAAAAAGAGAGTTGTCAAAATCATTCATCATTTTCATAATTTGACAATATTATTTATTATTTAATATACAATAAATGAAGTCAGAACCATCAAAATGCCCCGTAACAGGAAAAAAATACGCAGAACAAGCAAGTAAGTGCCCCGTTCAGAAACTCTTTGCTTGGTGTAAATGGAGAGCGAGCAGCATAGTTCCTACACTCCCTTTTCGTGAAAAAAACGATATCTTCGAAAACATCATGCAAGCTTCGGTGGCTTTCTCTGATATACTCCTCTCTCATGAGTCCTATGTGACACAGCGACTGATAGAGCGATCCAATCTCTACTTTGGAGAAGGAAAACCAAAACAACGTATGCGAGCTTTTGAGAGACTTTTTGTGGAGTATAGCACGAGCTATAATAGTCTGTTATGCGAAGATTTTTGCTTATTCTTCGAGAAATACAGATAGATAATAGGCCAGAATTTCTCGATGCATGTCACGAAAGTGAAACCATCTATCTCAAACTCTCTGAAATATACCAGGTGTGAATGAAGATTATTTACGATATATGGAGAGATGTCTATCGTGCATTTGTGGCACGATATGGCAGAACTCCAACTCCTGATGAGCTCAAAAAATTTGAGAGCTTCATCATCGATTATAGCAAAAATATAGCTCAGCATCCTGCCATTTTCTCAGTACCTATCAGGGAAATAATGGTTCGTGTTCAGTCACATCCACACCTCTTTTTCGATGACAATGACGCTCTCCAATTCGAAGAAAACAAACTCAGAACTATGCAAGTTTCAGCACATACCGAATTTGGTCAGCATACTGAAGAAAAACTGAAACAAATACTCACCAATCACTACTGCCCTGCCCTCCCCCGTATACCAAAAATTGCACAAATGTGCTGTAATGTTTTTCGTACTACCTACGAACATGTCTATCATCAATACAAAGAATAAAAAATCCCCAGCAATGGGGATTTTTTATGATTCATTCTTTATTTGACAAACAAATATTATTTTTAATATTCATACAAATTCCTAAAAAAATAAATATGGCAGAAGCACTCCGTTCGTCTGATTCCTGAATGAATCGCATTGAACAAAAAAAATTTCTTGTAGATAAATTTCCAGGCACTCAAATCGTCCATCTCGGAGAGAGTGAAGAAACAGTTATAACATTTGATTGATGAGCACGGCTTGAGATACATTGGCCGTCAGTAGAGGCCAGAAATAATCTCTGAATCAGCGTCTTCTTCCCTCTCCCATCAGAAATTGCAAAAATCATAGGTGAACCTGCTGATATTTTTATCAGTCTTGCTCGTGATACAGAATTGGAAGATGCTCTTCGTGCAGTTTTCTTGGGGGACGAAAATAAAGATAAATCATTTCTTGAAAACCATCCTTGGTCAGCAGGACTCAATGGGCCCCATCGAATCAATCCAATTCATGATCTCTGGGTAAAAAGAGCAAAACAACTCCTCCCAAGACCTCTCTCACCTTATTTGAAACAAGAGTGACGTGAGAAACTCATCAATGAGCTCATGGGTGAAAAACCAAAAGTAAAATGACCAAATAAAAATCTCCTAAAACGACTCGGAATTAAAGACGTTCCTGGTTTAATAGAGGCTATCCAAGCAAAGAAATAATAAAATCCCCAGCAATGGGGATTTTTTATAGACTACTCTGCCTTCTTTTTCTTACACGCCAAACAATCCGCGCATTTACCACAAGTTCATTTCTTTGTCTCACCCACTCCACTCATCCGAGTCATATCCAGAGCAGGTTGATTTCCTGTATGCTCTGAAATGGTTGGGAGTGGTGAATGTTGTAATACGAGTTCCGCTGACTCCTCAGGTGCTGGTGATGGAGATGGTTCTGTGGGCATAGGAGAAAATTTACCAAAGATTTCCCGAATGTTCGTGACCATAATAAACACTTCTATCGTGAGTTTTTCACGAATAATCAACATGAGTTTTACATTCAGGACAATTTGCATAATCAGACCCCGGACTGATTGTCATTCTTAACAATAGTCGCTCTTTATCCAAACATCTACTACAAAACGGACCATCTCAAGTTTCTTTATGATAATAGCAATTATTTTTAAATTTATACTCATCTCTTACTCTAAGCTTACCTTCAAGTTCTATTATTTTCGTTTGCAGAGCAGAAATTTTTTCTCTCTGCGCATAAGAGTCATCGAGCAGCTCAAGTATTTTTTGATATTCCTCTATCTTTCAGGCCTCTTTTAATATTTTTGCACCGTCTTTAACTGCGTCATACAATCACATAATTCAAAAATTACAAAATTATTTCCTTTTCTTCTTTTTGGATTTTTCAGCTTCTGCCAAAGACTCCATTTCTTCTATTGTATCTATATCTTCGTCGGAAAAGTCATTCAGTTCTTTAACTGCTCAACGGGCCCCATCGCAGTGTCCAGCTTCATATCATTCTTTGAATCAATCTTCGTATCAGATACGTTTAGCACACATCCAAAGAGAAAATATTAAACATACAAATAACAAATTTATTTGTGTTCAAACTAATTGATATTCCGCAGGGAGAAAAACAAAATAACTAATTTGTAAGACAACGTAAGTAGCAAACCAAAATTTCAAAGAACCAAATTGAACAATATCTATCGCACTTTTATATTT
>CALETF010000142.1 GCA_937920005.1 uncultured Candidatus Altimarinota bacterium | reverse complement strand
TGATCTCATTTCTTTTCTTTTTTTTCCTGAATAAGAATACAGCCATTATGTTCACCAACGCCAGCATTTGCAGGAACAGTGATAGTAAAAGGAACAAGCTGTGTACTGCCTGCTGGGAGTTTTATTTCAGTTTTTTCTAATTTAATCCACGAACCAACATCTTTTTGTTCTTCGGCAAATTGTTTACAAGCAAATGCCCCACCTGTCGATGGTGTCGAATCTGCAGCATACACGAGAACTGTCTTAGTTTCTGAAGAATTGTTAATAACCGTAACTCCCTCTTTTTGGACAGCTCCTGGCTCAAGTGTGTGAACAAATATAGATTCTGTTCGAGGATTATCAGCTCTTGGATACGCTGGACGACCACCGAAACCGCCATACTCAATAGCAAAAGTAGAGTAAGAAAGACAGAAACAAAAGAGAACAAAAAAACAACGGAAGAAAGAACTGTTGTGCATAAAAAATTTTTATACTTTTTAGTATAAAAAAATACATAAAAAAACACACACAAACGCCTTGCTAAAAACAAAAATAATGCCAATCTAAACTAATTTGCCGTGATAGAGAGTAGAAGAGGTATTTCATAGTCACCTGCTGCAGGCTGTGAAGCAGGAATAGTTTGACGAACGATTATATCAGAGAGGGTCCAGTCGCCACGATTATCAGAATCAGAAGTAGCATAAACAAGCGTAATGGTATTTAAACCCGCACTTTCGTTAAATACACCATCTGGGACACGATTTACAAAATTTGAAGAACAAAGAGGACATAAACCACTATCAAGAGAATCTGACTGTGTATATATAGCCATAGAACCAGCTAAATCGTCAGCATCATCACCATCGATACATCCAGCTCCAGTTGGATCATTGAAATCAAAAGCATATTGACCACTCGTCCATGTAGCAGTAGGACTTTCGGTCGATAAAGTCACAGTCCAACCATTATCAGCAGCATCAAAATTGCGTACATAAATCTGCTGATCTGGTGAAGCTAATTGAGCTATCAATTCTCGACATTCGGTTGGTTCATATGTTGCTTCTGAAAAAGAAACCTCCGGTTCCTCGATAGGATTGAAGCTATCATCCACCACAGTAACAGCGAGGGGCTGTGGAAGTATAGACATGGTAAAATTTGCCGTTGCTGAACCACGGACACCTTGGTACAAAAATAAAACAAAAAACAAGAACAATACTACGGTGACAGAAGCCCAAAAATGAATATTTAAATGACGCTCGCAACGATGCAAGTAAGAATAAATATGCCTTTTTGATGTATGAAAATCTATCATGGCTTTATGCTATGATATTAAAACATATTTTTACATATGTGTCAAATTATGAAAATAGAAAATAAAACAATTCTTTACTTAGAAAAAATACAAATATCATAAAAGAGTGAAATCTGAAAAAATATTTGCCGGTATATTACTATGAATAGTAAGTGGTTTTATCTATATATACACAACCTACAAGGCATATAGATTTTTCTACGAATACTCTCATCTCAGAAATATGTGGCTCATATTCTGAGTTATTGCTATTATGTTATGCTGACTTGGAGCTATCTGGTTTATTTTTTATGAATATAACTATTTCCAATCTCTCAGAGAAAAAAGAAGGAAAAATAGTGAAGAACTATTAAAGAATATCAAAGAAGAAAAAACTGTAAAATTTGAAGAAAAAGGGGAAATAGTTCTAAAGAAAAAAGAAAAGAAAAATGTAACAATAGAAGAATCGGCACAAAGAAAAAGAGACAAAAAAATACAAAAACGCTACCAAGAAGTTCTCTTAGAATACAGGAAGACGCTCTCTCCTCGTGAATATAAAAAATTTGAAGAAGATACGAAATATGACATATTACTGTATGATGCACTAATGGTGGCAAGAGACAAGGAATGAGACTTATTATGAAAAATAGAACAAGAAAAAGGAGAACCGTATGTCTCAGCTCTCAAAAAAATACTAGAATAATTTCTCAAATTTACTGAGGTTTTCTCTTATTTGCAAACATGCCTTGCTCAATCATATATACAATCTGAGTAGGTACATAATCGGATTTCCTGATATAGTAATCAGCACC
>CALETF010000141.1 GCA_937920005.1 uncultured Candidatus Altimarinota bacterium | reverse complement strand
ATGACACCTCGCATCCTATCTCAGTGAGGAATCGTACGAGGATAGCCGTCGATGATACCCCATCGACATCATAGTCACCGAATATGACGATGCGCTCTTTTTTCTCTCTCGCCTCGAGAACCCGCTTCACTGCTTTTTCCATATCTGGCATGAGAAATGGATCATGGAGGTCTTCTAGGGTTGGTGCAAAATATGCTCTCTCATTTTCAGGAGTGATTCATCTATTTTTTCTGAGAATAGCAGAGATATCGGAGATTTCATCAGTGAGAATATGTACTTCTATGTCATCAATTGTCCGCATGTATTTTGACTTTAAAAACAATGTGATTATACTCACGCTTAGTAAAACTCAACTCTTTTTCATGAATCTTCTGCAGATTTTTTTCATTATATCGGGTACTATTATCCTTCTCATTGCACTCGATATAGCGAGACGTGAGAGATTCAATGCACTTCATTTTCTGGTATTTCTGGGAGCGGGTATCGGGCTTCTCGTGTTTACATTTTTCCCTGGAGTGCTCGATTATATCTGACATGTATTTGGTCTTGCTCGATGAGCGGATGTTCTCGTCTATGCCAGTATTGTGTTTCTCTATTATTTTGTCCTCCTACTTCTTCGAAAAACAGAATCCAATCGTGAAGAACTCACTCGTATAATTCGTGAATTTGCTCTCGAAAATGCAAAAAAATAATATCGTCTTTCTCATCCGTGCATACAATGAATCTTCTCGAATCGTGGGAGTAATTGAGTCGATCTTTGCCAAGTGATTCACCGAGATTTTAGTCGTCGATGATGGCTCATCTGATGGGACTGGAGAGCTCCTTGCTCGTGCCTTTGACCGACCGATACATATGGTTCGACATATAGTCAATCGTGGTGGGTGAGCAGCGCTCGAGACAGGATTCGAGTATATTCGCCGTAATGCGTCAAAAAATAATTGGGACTTCGTAGTAACATTTGATGCTGATGGACAGCATGATATTGCAGATATTGGGCTTTTTATAAGTGCTTTTGAGAGCGATGATATGCTTGATGTAATATTTGGTTCGAGATTTATCACAAAAACTCGATCAAATGTGCCATTTTTTCGTCGTATTGTTCTCTGGGGAGGGAAGATATTTACCCGTATAATCTCAGGAATCAATCTCACAGATAGTCACAATGGCTATCGTATGATGCGTGCTCATGTTCTTGACGAGGTGCATCTCACAATGGATGGCATGGAATATGCAAGTGAACTCATCGATCAGATATACATGCGAGGGTTTATCTACAAAGAAGTTCCTGTTAATATCCATTATGATG
>CALETF010000140.1 GCA_937920005.1 uncultured Candidatus Altimarinota bacterium | reverse complement strand
GTATTTCTTCGAAATCAACACCTTCAATCGATACTGTTTCTTTGAGTATTTCACTCAAGCTCGTTGAGAGTTTCTCAGTATCTACCTTTTGTTCTTCATCCTGATGTCGCATCACGATGCGCTCTGCTTCATCCTGAAATATTTTTTCTATTTGGAGGTCTATATCTGAGCCAGTGTCATCATTTTTTGCGAAGTCTTCGAGCATCTTTTGTCGTCGTCCATAGATAATGAGACGATGCTGATTCATGACATCATCGTACTCGAGGACATGTTTTCGCATGTCAAAGTGTCGTCCCTCTACTTGTTTCTGGATGGCAGTAATTCGTTTTGTGAGTGTTTTACTTTGAATGAGTGGTTCATCTTCTGGGAGGCTCGCAAAAAATGGAGAATTGAACATCGAAAAGAGTTTGTCTCCACCGAAAATACGCATGATATCATCTGTTGGAGAGACCAAAAATTGACTGAGACCTGGATCGCCCTGACGACCAGCACGACCGCGGAGCTGATTATCGATACGACGTGTTTCGTGTTTTTCTGTACCGAGTATAGCGAGGCCACCTAGTTCTGCGACGCCTTCACCGAGTTTGATATCTGTACCACGACCAGCCATGTTGGTTGCTATCGTGATGGCATTTTTTTGACCAGCTTTCCCGACGATTTCCGCTTCTCGTGCATCTTGTTTTGCATTGAGGACTTCGTGCTTGATTCCTTTTTTTGTGAGCATGTCAGAGAGGATTTCTGATTTTGCGACGGAGACAGTACCAACGAGAATTGGTTGACCAGTTGCGTGGATTTTTTCGATAGTTTTGACGATGTAATCAAATTTCCCTTTTTCATTTTTGAAGAGAAGGTCAGCACGATCATCACGAATAAGCGGTTTATTCGTTGGGATTTGCACGACATCGAGACCGTAGATTTTTTGGAATTCTTCTTCTTCAGTTTTGGCTGTACCAGTCATACCAGAGAGCTTCTCGTAGAGACGGAAAAAGTTCTGGTAGGTGATATTAGCCAGTGTCTTGCTCTCACGTTGTATAGCGACGCCTTCTTTTGCTTCGAGTGCTTGGTGGAGACCATTGCTAAAACGACGCCCCTCCATGACACGTCCAGTATGTTCGTCAATAATCATTATATCATCGCCACGTACGAGGTAATCAATATCGCGGATATAACACGCTTTTGCTCGGAGAGCGTTCTCGACATGATGGAGATCGTTGTAGTGATCAGAAACGAAGATATTGTCGACTCAAAGAGTTTTTTCTATACGTTCGATACCGTCTTCGGTGAGTGCGACTGTTTTTGTTTTTTCATCGATGGTGTAGTGTTCTGGATGGGAAAGTTTCCCAGCCATTTGAGCGAATCTGATATATTTTGAAGTTGGTTCGTTGTCTGGCGCAGAGATAATGAGCGGTGTACGAGCTTCATCAACTAAAATTGAGTCCACTTCATCTACAATAGCAAATGCTCTTCTCGACATGACTTGGTCAGCGATTGATGGAGCCATATTATCACGGAGATAGTCGAATCCGAGTTCTGTATTCGTGACATAGACGATATCGCAGTTGTAGTTTTTCTTTTTCTCATCCCGAGATTGGCTATTGAGAACAACACCTGTTGTCATACCGAGAGCTCCATAAATAATCCCCATTTCTCCTGCATCACGGCGTGAGAGGTATTCGTTGACAGTGACGACGTGAACAGGATCTCCTGAGAGTGCATTGAGATAGGCTGCGAGTGTCGCGACGAGAGTTTTACCTTCACCAGTCCGCATTTCTGGGATATTTCCACCATTGAGTGTCAGAGCACCAATAACCTGCACATCAAAAGGAATCATGTTCCAGATTTTTTTTGATCCATCTGGAAGTGTGAATTCTTGGCCATAGATGAGTTCACTCGCTCGACGATGGAGTGCGAGTGCTTCGAAACGGATATTTTGTACCATTTCTTCACGAGATTCTATATATCGTTTTTTGTTTTTCTCATGAGCTTCTGCTTTTTCTGTGAGTCCGAGAGAAGCATCTGTATCAATACGGTCTTTTTCTGTGATAAATGAGAGACGGATTGGATCAAAACGTTTCTTAAATTCTTCCGTTTTTGCTTTGACAGCATTGAGAGAGTCAATTGTTTTCTTGTATTCTTCTTCGATTTTTTTGACTTTCAAAAGATCTTTTTGGTATCAGTGCAGAACGGCTATTGTTGGGTCGCCAAAGAGGCGAGAGAAAAGAGACATAGGGGAGATGAAAAAATTTCTCGCATCATATAAAAAACCCCCTGAAAAGCAATCTATTGCCAGTGTTTTATATATTTTTCGACATCAAATTTTTTCTTCATGCCTCAGAAGGTCATAGAACGAACGAGACCATAGTGTGTTTTCTTTGGTGGAAAGGGTCTATCGTGTTTCCCAAAACACCATGCGATGCCGGTGTATCCATTTGGACTACAGCCGTCGACGGCGTACGTATCATTGAGATAGACACCGATTCAGTACGCTTTTTTCCAATCACGGAACCAACGCAAAAGTTGTTTCCCCCAGTACATACGGACATAGCCATGGATTTTGCCAGTTCGTACGAGCTGATGCTGTGCAGCATTCCAGAGAGGGTCTTCTGTTCTACCATGTCTGAGATTATCGAGAGAGTATTCGTCTTGTGTGAGGAAGGAAGTCTGTTTTTCTCGGTCTTCATCCAGCGTTTTTATGATCCATTCGGGGAGACAATTCCATTGATCTGGATGCTTCTCGTAGTACCACATATTGACGGCAAGCTCTCTTCTGACGAGACATTCTTCGAGGAAAGCATGCACGGATGGTTTCTTCTCTTGGGCGTGGAGTTCGTGATATATTTGGAGAGGTGATATACAACCAAAATGCAGATAGGGCGAGAGAAGGGAAGTATTCTCTTCGTTTGGGTTATTTCTTGCTGTATCATAGGAGGGAAGTTTCTCTGATTGAAATTTTTCCCAGAGTTTCTGCGCGTGTGATGCTCCACCGATAAATGTATTGATGTGTCCTTGGCTTATATCAGCGAGTTTCTGTATATATTCTTGGTACCAGCGAGATGATTGGATTTTGTCTGTATCATCCGCGATTTTGAGACATTCTGCCGGAGAGGGTTTGATATTTTTTTCTGGGCTCAGCATGGTCACTGTGTTCCAGTATTTTTTTCTCAGTGTATATGCTCCATACTCGACATGATCACTCGCTATCCAAGGAGGGAGGAGGCTCGCATCATCGACGAGGATAACTGGTATATCCAGGGTTTTTGCGAGATGGGTCAAAATATCTCGAAAATATCTCACATATGTCGCGCTCGCGACTATCATCCCAACCTTGTTTTCTTGTACTATTTTTTCGAGAATTGTTTGCGTTTTGCCTGATATAACAGAGAGAGTCAGCCCTACTTTTTCATACGAATGTCTGAGCTCATCGATAGATTCAACGAGGAAAATCAGCTGACGGATATTTTCATGCTGATATTCGCTATCGATGGTGACGAGAGGTATGAGTTTCTCTTTTTTTTGAAAGGCGTATTCGCTTGCATACGCGAGACCACAATTCCACTCTGTTCGAAGAGCTCATTCTGTCCAATAGAGGATAGTGCCTCCCTGGTATTGTGCATCGTTCAGGTGTTGTATTCTGCGAGAGTCAAACATGACTAGAGTATATAGAGAAGTGCCCCGAGTGCTAGACTAGGAGTTGCTCTGTATGATACTGTTCATTTTTGGAGTTTCTCGAGCATCTCTCGCTGATACCGTGCCTCGAGTTCTATACAGGCTCGAGCTTGTGCTCCATAGGTGGATTCTCCTGAGAGCATGAGATGATGAGGATGTGTCGTCATCGATGTTTCCATATCATAGATTTCTTCTGGTGTGACAGTGCCTTCTGGCGTGAGCATACTCTCGAGAAAGCCTGTTGCACAGATGGATTCGACATTGTGTCTGCGACAAGCATCAAAGAAGTATACCTGTATATCGTGCATGTTTGGAACTGCACGTGGGTCCATCTCGACACGGAGATCACCTCGTCCGAACATCGCAAGTGTGAGATAGCCCATGTCGAGAATTGTATCGATATTGTAGACTGCGTATGGTGTTTCAAATTTGCCACCGAGATCGCCCTTGTATGTGTAGTCCTCACGCATGATGCGGACGAAATGTCCTATATCTTCTGGAGTGCTGAAATAGGAAACCATGACATTATCCACGTAATCAAACCCGAGAATATCACGAGCAAATTCTATACTTTTTCTGTCATGATCAGTGATACAATCGATACCAAGTGGGCGATTGCGGACACAGATTCCTTTACGACCACCGAGCTTAAATGTTGTTTCTCCTGAGAGGATTTCTGTGCATTCTATGACGGCTCTGTCACCTGATTTTTCTCTCACAGTGGCTGTCATCTTCCCATCATCAAATATCACTACATCTCCTACCTGCATCACTTCGACAATTTGAGGGAAGCAGACGCGGAGTTTTCCTGGTGTGCAAAATCGTTCTTCTGAGCTCGCTGGAGCATAAGTGACCTCGAGCATTTCACCGAGTTTGACCGTCATATCTCCTTCTGGTCCCATCTCGTGGATACGAGGTTTTGGTCCCTGGAGATCTATCAAAATAGGGACGTGTTTATGAATCGTTCTGAGATATTCTGCGAGCGCTTCTAGGTCAGATTCTTTGCCAATATGAGAACAATTCACACGATAGATGCCGATGAGATTGAGTGTCTCAGGGCTTTCTCTGAGGACTTTTGTCAGAGCGGGTCCGTGAGTCGCCACGATATAATTTTCTGGTATCGCTTTTTTCTCTTCACGAGTGATGAGAGATATATTTTTGAATGCTTCTACTGCTTCAGCGTAGAGGAGTGTTTTTTCGTTTTGCATACAGGGATTGTATGCAGAAAGTATCTTATTCAAGATTATTTTCTATCCTTCCAATTCCACCATTTGAGGAGTTCTGGGTCGCGTTTCTCGTGAGGCGTATCAGCGTAGTAGACAGCACAGCGAAGTGTGTAGAGCATACATCTAT
>CALETF010000139.1 GCA_937920005.1 uncultured Candidatus Altimarinota bacterium | reverse complement strand
ATGCACCTTTACCCGTTCCAGATGCCTACACAACCATAGAAGAAAAAGATCAAACGAGTCGATATTTTCTTGAGATTATTGATGGAGGTGAAAAATGGTTTGTAATTGACAGAAGAATGAAACAATATATTTCTTATTTTAAGAAAAAATATTGGCAAGATCATGTTAAATTACCTTTCCCAAGCATTTTGCTCATTTGTCCAAATACAAAACTCCAAAATCATCTGCGCATCCTTATTTCAAAAGAACTGGAAAGCGAAGAAGCAGAAATAGATTTCTTTAGTGGAATTCATGCAGATATTCAAGAAAGAGGAATACAAATGGATACCTGGCAAACCATTTAAGACAGAACCCGCCACCAGTATCTAAACTAGCAACGGGTTTTGGCTACTGTTACTGCTTCTTGATCTCTGAGAATGGTTGAGATTCAAAATATAAATCTCTCTCAATTCCTAAGCCAAATTTTCCTGTGTAACTTTCAAGTTCGCTCAAGGAAAAGTATCCCCATTCATCGTTATGATCTCCAAAAATAGATACATAGCCGAAAAACAATCTTTCTTGCTCGTTATATTCTGTAGCGTACCAAGTTCCAGCTCCTGTTGGGTTAAAAAACTTAGCAATAACAATTGGATCCTTTATATATTCTTGTCTTCCTGTCTTTTTAAATTGTTCTAGTAGCTGTTTAGTTAATAGTTTCATGTTGTTTTCACCTCCTTTCATCTTTCTTCCAGAATTTTGTGTCTGGAGGCAGGCATGCCTCCAATACAAGGATCTTCAAAAGCAGGGTGAATTTTGCAAGGGCGACGTGAAGCGGAGTTCATTGGAGGCGACAGCCGGAAACCCTTGTGAAAGAGGGGTAAGACCCCTTCTTAATCTGGTATTTGTGCTAAAATGCGCACATGGCAAAAGGGGTAATCTATATCATGACGACGGCTGTCTCAGGTCTCATCAAAATTGGTCAAACTGGCACGGGTAATTACCAAGAGCGTATGCGTTTTTTAGAGGCGAATGGTTATTACAATGTGTCTGGCCTGAAACGTTTTTTTGCTTTGGAGCTGGAAGATTACACGGAAAAGGAGCGATTACTGCATGAGATTTTTAACAAACAACAAATTGGTGACAGTGAATTATTTGCACTTGACTATGATTTAGTTCGACAGCTGCTGCTTTCGTTTGAAGGCGATGTGGTCTACCCAAAAGATATAAAACGGGAAACAGAATTTGATGAGGTTGCAAGAGCGCGAACTCAGGGAGCAAGGTTTAGCTTTTATAGAAAAGGTTTAAAGAATGGTGATGAAATTGTATTTATCGACGATAAAGAAATCACAGCGAAGGTCGTTGGTGAACGAGAAGTGGAATATGATGGGCAAGTCTGGAAATTGTCACCACTCGCCTACAAAATATATGAACAACGCGGTGAACTAACTCCGAGTGGTGCATATCAAGGAGCAAATTATTTCCTGTTTAATGGTAAGAAACTAAAGGACCTTCCTGATATTACGCAATAATTCTTTTATTCCCACCCTTTTAAACGAGGAGTAATACCCTGTATTCGTCTGGAATATACGGGTATTTTTTAGTACAATGACGCTAATAATAGGTCAAAAAAGCAAAGTACTTATTTGTTATAAGAATTAACATGTCTAAAATCACTTCATATCATGCAAAGTATTTTGCATATGAGTTAACCAAACGCTGTTCTTCCGATAGTTTAGAAAAACTGTCTTCCACTCTTTCCAACGCTCAAGTAGACCTCAACCCTCACCAGATTGAAGCTGCTCTTTTTGCCTTTAAATCACCACTTTCAAAAGGGGCTATATTGGCTGACGAAGTCGGACTGGGAAAAACAATCGAAGCAGGATTAGTTCTTTCTCAAAAATGGGCTGAGAGGAAAAGGAAAATACTCCTCATCGTTCCAGCGAGTTTGAGAAAACAATGGAATACTGAGTTACAAGAGAAGTTTTTCCTACCATCAGTTATTCTCGAAGCAAAATCATTCAATCAGTGTATTAAAGACGGAAATCTTAATCCTTTTAGTCAGCAAGATAAAATTGTCATCTGTTCGTATCATTTTGCACGGTCTAAAGCAGCGTACGTAAAACAAACCCAATGGGATTTGTCCGTCATTGATGAGGCTCACAGATTACGAAATGTATACAAAACGAGTAATAAAATAGCGAGAGAAATTAAAGAATCACTTTCTGGTGTGTCGAAAATTCTACTTACCGCTACACCACTTCAAAATTCTTTGCTTGAGTTATATGGGCTAGTAAGCATAATTGACGATCACGTTTTTGGTGATTTGAAGAGCTTTAAAGCAAATTACTCTCATGCTCCTCGAGAGCGAGAACTTACGAGCAGAATTAAAGATATTCAAATGGTTGAGGAGAATGAAACAGAAAAAGCCATCATTACGAGAGAGCTTGATCGATCGGAAGATGAAGAAATACTCGAGCCTAAGGAATTACTTTTCACGGATTTACGCAATCGTCTTAAAACAGTGTGTATCCGCACGCTTCGACGACAAGTTTTGGAATATATCAATTATACAGAGAGACGGCCTATTACTCAGGATTACGTACCCACGCAGCAGGAAGTAGAGCTCTACGACAGCATGTCAGATTATCTTCAACGCCCTAAGTTATATGCTCTGCCTTCTAGTCAGCGGCAATTGATGACTCTCATTCTTCGAAAACTGTTAGCATCTTCTTCCTATGCGATTGCAAGCACTCTCAATAACCTTGTCGAAAAGCTTGGAACTCTCATAGAAGAAACAAAGATTGATACCGAACCACCTATTTCAGATTTTGACACATCTGATATTTCACAAAACTTTGAAGCTTATGATGAAATGTCAGACGAATGGATAGATAACGAACAAGGAAATGAGATTGATGAGGAAAAAGAAACAAAATCGAAAACACTAACAAAAGAGGATATTCCTCTAATGGAGAAAGAAAAAGCTGATCTTGAGAGATTTCGAGATCTTGCCAAAGTAATTTTTACAAACTCTAAGGGTGACGCACTCCTTATCGCTCTCAAAAAAGGTTTTGAGATGACCAAAGAACTTGGAGCAAAACAAAAGGCAATAATTTTTACAGAATCAACTATTACACAGAAGTATCTGTCGGAGACACTACTACCAGAACAGGGCTATGGCGATAAAATCGTTTTATTCAATGGTTCAAATAATGATTCTAAATCAAAAGAAATATATCAAAATTGGCTGGCAAAAAATAAAGATACTGATAAGATTACTGGTTCAAAAACCGCAGATATGAGGGCTGCGCTTATTGAGTATTTTCATGATGAAGCAGAAATCAT
>CALETF010000138.1 GCA_937920005.1 uncultured Candidatus Altimarinota bacterium | reverse complement strand
GCATAGGCCATGCCAAGAGCTTGTTGCTGATCTATGAGCGTAATACGAGTATCTGGATATTTTCCTGCAATACTTTTCTCAAATTGGTCTCGATACTGTGGTTGTATCACGATGCCTATATCCCGTATACCCGCACGAATCATGCAGGCAAGTGAAAAAGAAAATAATGGTCGATCATGTACATCAACGAGTGCTTTGGGGCAATTCTCAGTCAGAGGCATGAGCCTCTTTCCTTGACCTGCTGCGACTATCACTCAGCAAGCATTTTCATTCATAAAAAATACCTCTTTATGAGGTACTTTTTATTATAGAGAAAAGATATGATTCCCAAATTTTTATACCGGTTCTGCATCAGCCACTTTTGAGAGGCCTATCATATCAAATATATACTGTGTTTTTGGATGTACTTTTTTGAAACTAATCGTCTTCCCTTTTCGATGTGTACGAGCGATAAATTCTGTGAGATAGGCCAGTGTTGTTGAATTTGTATACGTGAGCTTTGAGAAATCACACTTGATGTGCTCATACTCTTTTTTCTTTTCCATTTCATGAGCGAGATTTTCAAAGGCCTCATCAGCGTTTGTCTCGTCCAGCTCTCCTGCGATAATAACCTCTACGATGTCTCGGTATTGCTTTCGCACCTGAATTGTGTATGGTGTGTGCAGTGGTATAGCTGACATAGGCGAAAGTAAGAAATAAAACTTTACGAGCATATTATGAATTATATTTTACATTATGTCAAGTAATAATTATAAATATATAAAAATAGGCTCAAATACGGGCAAAAGTGAGTATAAAAACTGAACAAATGTGAGCTTTTGGCAGTCCTTTCTCTGGGCTGAAATACTGGAGAAAACCAAACAAGCACAGGATATTTATCTGTGTTTTTCTGATACGAATGCGGTTTTGGTCGAGAGAAGAAGTATTTTCAGAAATTATACTGGACTCTATATTCTCGGCGTTGACGGAAGCTCGATCCATGAGGAACTCTTGAACTTTATCCGCTCAAATATCAAGAATTCTCAGGATCTCTTTCTCCAAATAGAACCGCTCAGCAAACTACAAACTACAAACTACAAACTACAAAATAAAGCCCCTTTCAGACGCTTTATAGAGCCTGTAACAGCTATTTTAGACCTCAAAACTGGCGAAGAAGCCCTTCTGGCTAGCTTCGCAGAAAAGGGACGATATAATATCCGTCTCGCACAAAAGCGTTGAGTCACAACAAGATGGGTCAAGTGATCTGATCTATATGGTGAGAAAACCTATCTGGAGGATTTTTACGATATCCTCGATGAAACAACACAGCGTGATGGTTTCTCACATAACAGTCTCGCCTACTACAAACACTTCGTTGAAACTCTCGAAGAGAATAATGCAGGAGGACTTCTCGTCGCCGAAAAAGATGGAATACTTCATGCAGCTGGTATTTTTGCCTACTTTGAGAAGACAGCTATTTACTACTATGGTGCGTCTTCGAGTGACCGAGAAATCCGTCGCGATATGGCTACCTACCTCCTGCAGTGGATCGCTATTCAAGAAGGCATCAAACGAGGCTGTGAAAAATACGATTTTCTCGGTATTTCTGAGGATGACACAGGAAAGCTGGCCGGTGTCACGGAATTTAAGCTCCGATTTAATCCAGAAAAGGTATACTTCCCTAAGGAAATAGTGGTTATCTACAAACCACTTCTCCTCAAGTTACTACAATTCTTGAGTACAATACGTAAATTATTCCGATAGCCTCTTTTTGAAGACATATTCGAGAATCTGTACCGCATTGAGTGCTGCACCTTTCAAGAGTTGATCTCCAGAGATAAATAGGTCTCCTCAGTGCTCTCCAAACACAGGATTTTGACGTATACGTCACACCTGTACATCATCCCGCCCCTCAACCCGAGAAGGCATCGGATAGAGTTTTTTTCATGGTTCATCGACCACTTCCACCCCTGCTCAATCTCGTAATATCTCACGCACTCTCTCAACGATAAAAGGCTGTTCTGTCTCAAGAGTGATGCTCTCACTATGTGCACGAAGTATAGGGACACGGACGGATGTACATGAGATAGGTACTTGTGGAATCCAGAGAATTCTATGGAGCTCATTCGTCACTTTCATCTCTTCTTTTGTATATCCATTGTCTGTGAAATCATCAATATGAGGAAAGAGGTTAAAGGCCAGATTATGATCAAGTTCTTTTGCCTCAAAAGGCTCTCCAGAAAGGCGAGCCTGAGTAGCTTTTTGGAGCTCCTCCATGGCTGGTCTTCCTGCGCCGCTCGCAGCCTGATAGGTCGACATAATAACACGACGAAGACCGAGCTCACGGTGGATAGGCCAAAGAACCACAGCAGCAATCGAAGTCGTACAGTTAGGGTTTGAGATAATGAGATGTTCACCTATGGTCTCCTGATTGACCTCAGGGACGACAAGGGGAATATCTGGGTTTGAACGAAAAGCACTCGATTTATCCACGCAGAGAATTCATTTTTCTGCAGCACGAGGACACCATTCTCGAGACACATCAGCACTCGCTGAAAAAAACATAGCATCCAATCACTGTATTCCTCCTGCAGAGAGAAGCTGAATAACTCTTGCTCCATAAGGCGTTTCTATTGTTCTATCTGCTGATTTTTCTGAACCAAACAATCTCAATTCTCAGACAGGAAAATCTCTTTTTTTAAGCAGTGGGAGCAATTCTTGTCCTACTGCGCCTGTCGCTCATACAATTCCGATTTTCATAATAATAAAGTTAAAAATAATTTATGTCTCACACATATTTTGATGAAGCTGGCGAACAATGTCATCTGCCTGGTCGTATGGAACCAATACTGATGCAACGCGTTCGTTGAGTGAAGTAATAACGCCTCTGTGCCTGAGAATGCTCTGGATATCTCCAGCACGTTCGATGCTTCGTGCAGAATGATCCACGACTGATATGACACATTCATCTCATCATCCGTTGACTGAGAGTGATATATCTCAGAAATTCATCCCGTCAGAAACTCTCTGCACTCGCGGACCTTTCTGGATAAGTGGAGGTGCCTCTGGTATATCTCTCCGTGAAATACGCGTTATCCTCTCCGAAGCAAAATCGCCAACCTGAATATCTACTGGTTCTCCGTCAGCAAAAACGTGTTGATTGAGAAACTGGGCACCAACAAGAGGATGAAGGCTAGCACGAAGTGTTGCCATAGAGGCTTCGGATATTGGTCGGCTGGCACCATTTACTATTCGTGGATCAGCCGTACATACTGGGAACTCTTTGTGGACCAAGAGCTCAGCTCCTGCACCAACGGCCAATCGTCCTGCATTTGCATCGGTATATCCACGTCAATAGAGGGCCAACATTTTATCTCTCGGATGCATACGAAGTGCTCCAGATATGAGGAGATTATGACTTTCTCTCACTCGACTATGCACCACTCCGATTTCGTCCCTCATCCATGATCGGCTCGTGACAGGAATACCATTTGTGAGATGAGCGTAGATTATAGCGGAGATATTTTCTCAGAACTCTATAAATGGTATTACTGTGTGGAGAGTGCCACCGCCGCCTCGTGGAGAATGAGCTGGTTTTTTCCACACAGAGGCGACGAAATCATTGGGTTCTTCGGGTGACATAGTAAAGAATCGTGCAGTTGGAGATCTTTCTTTGGCATAGAAATCCATATCTGCGAGATACTTCTGGAAAAGGCTCTGGATATCTCTCCGTATTTTTGTAAAGATAGACTCCCCGTGAAGGGGCAGACAAACAGTATTGAGAACAAAATCCTGCACAGAAAGGAGATGCTCACGTGATTTCGAGACATCACCCCTCGCGAGTTCTTGTGCTGCTGATATCAATACATTGGTTGTGCGAAATTGATTGGTATTTGGTGCCGAGAGAATGACCGAAAGTGGTTCATTGTCTCTGAGGCGCTGAATCAACGGAACTGTATCAGAAATTCGAGCTGCTTGGATACCTCAGATTTTGAGGACTCGTGGTAGTAATCAGTTCTGTGACATAAAAATAAAGTTATAAATAAAAACTCCGCTTCAGGTTTTTCAAAGCGGAGTGGAGAATAAAGTGGCAATAATTTATCCTCCCCGCTTTGGCGGTTTCTTGGTCGTGCTGGTTATGAGAGAGAGATGATGGGACATACAATGAATGAAAAATAAAAAACCCTCTCGATGTGAGAGGGTTTTGAGAAATATTATTTAAACAAAAACTACCCTCTCGATGTGAGAAGCTTTGGAGTCTTTGTTGCGAAATTGATTTGCATAGAGAGAATATAACAATTTTTTTGAAAAAGAGAAATTTTTCTACTTTTTTCGAATCTCCAGTATCCATCGCTCTTGGTCTGCGAGATTATACGTGAGAGCTTTTGTGAGTATCATACCTCGATTTTTTGCGAGTTGCTGTCCGTCGTCCCATTCTTCTTCTGAGGCCTGTTTATATATCCATGCACGACCATCGACCTTGAGAAGTGGCTTGATCCAGGTAAAGAGGTCTTCGATATACGCAGCTGCACGTGTCACAACAATATCGTAGTGATCACTGGTTGAAGGTGTGCCATCCATGAAAATAATACCATTCTTATTATGTTTTCTCTCGTCTTTCATACTTGCCGCTCGCATATCCTCTACCCTGCCCCACTGTGGAGTGACATTGGTAAGCCCGAGTGTTTCCGCAAATTCTCGCACGCAATCTATCTTTTTTCTTGTAGCATCGAGAAGAGTAAAGTCATGCTGTGGGAGCATCGTTGCAAGCGGTAATCCTGGGAATCATCCGCCCGTTCCGAGATCGAGGATTTTGAGTTTTTTATCACCGAATTGGTCAAAAAGATGCAAAGTAATGAGACTATCCTCAATATGCTTTATCCAAACACCCTCCTCATCACGAATAGCGGAGAGATTGATGTGTGTATTTTTCTCGAGAAAAATAGAGACAAGTTTCTGAAGTTGTGGGTTTTCTCGGTAGTTCATGCTGGAATTATAGTTATATTCTATTATTTCAAAGGCTATTCCACTCTTCATCAACATGTATGAAAATATGTACCATTTTTATTTTTAATATACCATGTTTCATTTGGGTCTACTTCGTTACTAAAATCCCGCTGACATCAACAAGGCAACCAACGTATTCTATTAGGTACTCGTACTTTTGAATAAGGCCTTGTTCTAAGCACGAACGAAAACCAGAGCTCAAATAAAGATTTTTTCTGGGCTTTTTCTGTGAGACAGAAAACCCTATCTGAAACATTTCAGGAAATAACTTTTCAATCAGAAACTATTTCGGATATTTCGGATGTAGAACAAAAATTCATACTATTCTGTAATATTATTACGTTCACCACATTGCCCATTATTCATAGTCCCAAAATTATACACGCGCTCTCCTC
>CALETF010000137.1 GCA_937920005.1 uncultured Candidatus Altimarinota bacterium | reverse complement strand
GCCTTGATGATTGTGTCATGCTATACACAAGAGATTGTACATCTTCTCCTCCTTTTGAATTGGATGATTTCTTGGGAGAGTAAATACCTTCCACAGAAAGTGTATTTTCTGTGAGCGTTCCTGTTTTATCAAATACAACAGCTTGCACATGGGCTAGTTTTTCCAAACTCTCAGCATTTTTTATAAGTATACCCCTTCTCGCACCAGCTCAAACACCAGTAATAATGGCTGTTGGCGTGGCAAGACCAAGAGAACAAGGGCAGGCTATGACGAGAACTGCCATAGTAGAAGAGAGAGCAAGAGCAAAAGATTTTGAGACTCCCAGTGTTTCTGGAGCAAAAATCATCCAAGAGACAAATGTAATACAAGCAATAACAAGGACTATATAGACGAATACGCCTGAAATCTTATCTGCTATCCTCTCAATAGGAGCTTTTGAATTTTGAGCATTCTCTACTATCTTGATGATATGAGAGAGTGCTGTGTCTCGACTATCTTTTTCTACCTGTATTTTGAGAATACCGTAGAGGTTTTGAGTCCCCGAAAAAACTCCATCTCCTACCAGCTTATCCACAGGTATAGATTCTCCAGTAAGATTTGATTCATCAACTGTGCTTGATCAGCTTGTTACTCTTCAATCAAGTGGAATACGTTCATTTGGTTTTACAATAACAATATCACCAATTTGCACCTCCTCTATAGACACTTCGATTTGTTTTCCATCTCGCTCTACAAGAGCTGATTTACTGGTTAACTCAGCGAGTTTCTGCAGAGCTTCATTGGTTTTCCGTTTTGCTTTTGTTTCCAGGAGTTGTCCGAGGGCTATCAGACCGATAACTACAATCACTACATCATAAAAATTAGAATGGACATCAAGATATTGTTCAAGAGGTTTTTCAAAAGCAGTAACCGTAAAAGAATAGAGAAAGGCTACCATCGTTGAAATACCAACGAGTGTATCCATATTTGCTGTCCTTGTTTTTATAAACATCCCTACAGCTTTAATATACTTCCGTCAGATACCAAAAAGAACAAAGGTTGCAAAAATAGGCATCAGATGATGAAAAAATTCATACCATGTTTCTGACATTTCTGGGGTAATATTATTACTACCTAATACTTCCCATCCCATCATAGCAAAAGAAAAGACAATCATTGGAACAACAAACCTCATTTCAAATGTCATCTGTTCTTCGTTACTATGGTCATGATTATGAGAAGAGGTTTTTTCTTCATTATGAACATGTTTTTCTTCAGGATTTTCTCATTCTTCTAGGGAATACTCAAACGGCTCAATGACGGAGTTTAATTCATTCAGCGGAACTATCTTATCAGAGAAATTTATAGTTGCTTTCTCAGAGGCAAGACCGACAGAACATCATTCTACTCAAGGGATTTTAGTAATCTTTTTTTGAATAAGGGAAACACAACTTGCACAGTGCATACCCTTTACTTTATATGTCTTTGTATTCATAGTATATTACCTACACCATAGGTACAGGTAATATTAGATTAATAAAGATAAAAAGCAAATAATTATGGCTTACTTTTTTAGGGTGTCCCGTTTGTCCCATTTTCAATCTAGCCCCGACTGCTCAACCAATTTTGAAATATACGGGATTCTTCGAATCCTACTCGATATGACTGTAGGCATATCTCCTCCCCAACCATTAGATACACTAAGGTAACATTGTGACCCTATTCCCTAGGTCACTTTTTTGTTTAAAATCAATTGCAAATCCTTTAGGGGGGGCTGATAATCCACACTGTTCAAATATTTTCACCCAAAACTATTACCTCTCCATATCAAATGAAGCCTATTTCTCTATTGCAGTGTCTTTTAGTGCCGATAAAATATGCACTTTATTCCTTCACTTTTTTCTATGGAAAAACCAGAACGCACGAAGCCTCGGTATATTGGCAGTTTTAAATGTGGGAAAGGACACAAACAGACAGTAAAGGTGTACGCAACTTTCCAAAAGATCACACCTGAAGAACAAGAGGTGATAGATATACAGGTTCTGAGAATTCTCGGTTTCTCGTAAGATATTGGATTATTTCTCTATTATTTCTTTATGAAACCAACACTACCAAGCCTTGACGAAGAGGGTATTAAAAATCTCTGCGATCTTTTTATATTGCTTCACAAAATAGATTTAAGATCTAAGGATATAGAAAAAAGCAGTCCTGATGAAAGGGCATCAGAGTGAAGCTTTAAATAGCTCCTCTAACAAAAAAATAAGATAATTGACAAGACAATATTTTATATAAAATAAATATATGTTCAAAAAATACACTAATCAAAAGTTACATAAAGATGTTCCTATGTACATCTGAAAAGGTGAGTTTAATAACTTAAGGAAATATCTAAACGAACTATCTTTTGATAAAATAATAATATTTTCAGACTCAAACGTTTTAGGAATATACAAATCATCAATAGAAAGCCTGTTAGAAGGGGTGAGCCATAGTATAGTTCAGATCAATCCAGGAGAAAAAAGCAAAAACTTTGAGACATTCGTTAAAAAATCAGATGAGGTACTTTCTCAAAAAATAACAAGTAAAACAATAGTCATACTATTCGGTGGCGGTGTGGTGGGTAATTTATGATGACTCATTTCTTCAACTTTACTACGATGAATTAGATTTATTCATATCCCAACAACATTTTTAGCTCAATCAGACAGCTGCATGTGATGAAAACAAGGAATTAATACATCTGCATGAAAAAATACAATTTGAGCAGTGGTCGAACCAGAATTTATTATTGTGGATTTTGATTTCTTAAAGACTCTCAATAAACGTGAGGTTCTTAACGGGGTTTCTGAAAGTATTAAGCACGCCATTATTCAGGATGAGGACTTATTCGACTGGTATACCAAACATGACGCCTGAAATCTCACCCAAGAAGATATACAGAATTTGGCAGAAAAAACTCTCCTGATGAAACTCAACATCATGGAACAAAATGATGTAAACAAGTGAATATGAAGTATCATGAAGTACGGTCACGAAGTCTGACATGCAATTGAGATGGTGAGTAATAATTTTCTGCATGGTGAAGCAGTTTCAATTGGAATTGTACTTACAACCCTTCTGGAGTATTTAGCATGAAAAAAAGATAAAACATTTTTTCAAGAAATTTCAGAAACTTTTATCAAATGGTGATTACCTATTTTTTGGGGTGAAGATTTCGATACTCATCAACTCTGTGAACAATTAGAGCATGAATGACAATTGAGTAAAGAAAAAGGCATAAAACTGAGAACGATAAAAGATATAGGTAAAGTAGAACATCTAAAAGCAGATGATATCTTCTTTTCTGTACCTTATGACACTTTTACTACAGTTGTTCAAAAATATAAAACATATTTATCATAAATATTATGGGACATGTAGATGTCATTAATGAACAATTACCTCAACTGCTGGAAGAATTTTCTTCTGCTCAGCAGTTAGGAAACATTGAACTTGTAGAATCATGAAAAACATCTAAAAGTGTGTACTGAAAAGTTCTCTTACCATGAACGTGAGAGAGATTTTTTAAGATAGGACAAAAAATTAGAATAAAACATGAAATAGCAGCATATTGAAAGCTCCCAGATTGGCCTCATTCTGATCTTCACGAGTCCTGAGAAGTAGGTTGATTTTGAATATATTTTCAAGATTATCATCAGTGAAAATATGGTCGATCAATATTAGAAGATTTTGGTAAACAAATGTCAGGCACCTCAAATATTAATGAAGTAGAGGTACTGGATAATATTTGACGCTTATTTCAATGAGTTCGGGATAGGTATGCCGAAACTATGAGACAATCTAATATTGATGGTGAAAATGATATATTCTTTAGAGATCGTGTACGCCAAGGAGGTATGCTTAAAAGATACTTAGACATGCCCGTCCAAACAGACGGATGAGTAATAGTAAGTATGAAAGACATATTGGGCTTTCCAGTAACTATAAACGGAGAACCCGTGGATAGTACTATTTGAGAAATGTTCAATAACTTAGTAGAGGATTTTAGTTCTCCTAAAAAACGGTCACTTGTTATGTCTCAAGGAGATATAACTGAAAATAATGTAACTTTAGAGGGGCATTTTTATGATTTTGAAACGGGTGGTATTAATTCTATCACTCAAGATGTGGCGATTACGCTACATTACTTAATGGTCCTCTGACATTATTTAACGCCAAAATATTCTAGTTCATTTTGAACTCTAGACGTTAATAGAGAACAACTTTTGAAGAACGTAGAATCTCCTAATGCTCACTTTACCATTAAAGAAGGACGCATAGATTTCACACTAGACTTCAAATGTCCAGAATTCAAGAAAAAAATCCTAAAGGCATATGTGGACAGCATAGCAATACCATTTTTTAGA